>LIUJ01000024.1 GCA_001462255.1 Fibrobacteria bacterium GUT77
ATTAAGGATAGATATGGTGAAAAATTTTATAACGAGATAGTGAATGAAAGTGTGCAGAAATCATTAAATATGGTTTCCTGATACACATCGTAATATGTAATCAACCGCATTCCCGCATTTCGACCACGCTCAACGCCCCCCGAGCCTCGCCCCCCTAACGTGGCGCGTGGTTATTTGTGGGGGAGTTGTTTTGGGTTTCGCCGAGGTAAGCAAGTTCTACCGAGCGAAGCGTTCCGTGTCCGCCGCCTCGGACTCTCCGCAAGAAAGGGGCGTCCGTCCCCGGTCGCCCCGTCATCCGGCAGTAGTTTTACAGTCGAATCCCTATTGTTTCCCCGTTCTACCCGCTCGGTATCTTTGGGTTGCGGTGGGGTTGTTGCTATATATAAAAAAATAATACTGCGGCGTTGTGATAATGTATATTTCATTATTGGAGATTATTTTAGTTAAAGAAGGGTACTAAAAATGGCTGATTTTGTAAAAATGTCTGAATATCGCGATTGGTTGCGTGATTTGAAGCAACAGATCAAGATCGGGCAGATAAAGGCGGCTCTATCGGTCAACAGCCAAATGATTATGCTTTATTGGGATTTAGGTCGGCAGATAGCCGAAAAGCAGGAAAGGGCTAAGTGGGGTAGCGGTTTTATAGAACAGTTGAGTAGGGATTTGAGGGAGGAGTTTCCGGATATGACGGGGTTTTCTTTGAGGAATTTACAGATTATCAAACAATGGTACCTATTTTATTCTAAAAACAGTGTGTCAAAAACGAAACAAGTTGTTTCGCAATTGTCTGACACATTAAATCCTCCGATTGTCTCGCAAATTGTGGTGCCAATTGACGATATGGTCAAAAATCAAGATTTGGCGTATATTGTACAAAGATTAGCATTAATCCCATGGGGACATCACGTCAAAATCATGCAAAAAGTAAAAGACGTCGATCAAGCCTTTTTCTATATCAACAAAACCATTGAAAACGGCTGGAGCCGCGCGGTACTCGAATATCAAATAGAAAGCGACCTTTACGGTAGGCAGGGAAAGGCAGTTACAAATTTCAATTTGACATTGCCTAAACCGCAGAGCGATCTCGCGAATGAAATGATGAAGGATCCGTACAATTTTGATTTTTTACGTTTGTCGGAAAAGGTAATGGAAACGGATCTTGAAAAGGCGCTTGTGCAACACATTTCACAATTCTTGCCGGAATTGGGTATAGGGTTTGCCTACATGGGACGGCAGTTTTTACTGAAAGTCGGGAAGAAAGAGTATCGTACCGATTTGTTGTTTTATCACACACGGCTGAAATGTTACGTGATTATCGAATTGAAGACCAGAGAATTTGAGCCTGAATTTATCGGAAAGTTGAACTTTTATATTACGGCCATTAACGAATTGCTGAAAGATAACTACGACAGACCGGCTATCGGTATCCTGCTTTGCAAAAACAAAGACAATTACGAGGTGGAATTTTCACTCAAGGATGTGAATAATCCTATAGGCATAAGTACTTTCCATTATACGGAATTGACTGATGATATAAAAGCTGCTTTACCGTCGGAGGAAGATTTACAAAACGAGCTTTTAACGTTTGAACGTGAGCATGGAAAGAAATAAAAAAAGTTAAATTTTTTTGAGACCGCACCAAAACCCCACAAGTGTGTGGGGATTAACTACGTTGATATCGGACCACTTGACTACGCTCAACGCCCCCCCGAATCTCGCTCTCCTAATGTGGGGCGAGGTTATTTGAACTTCGGCGTGAACCGGTTTTTGGGACTTTTGGTGTGGGATTATATTATATTTGGTTTATATGCGGATGAATCCGGAACCCACACAGTCCGCCGCGGCGGCGTTTCTCTTCCCGCTCGACGGGCGCGAACTCCAAATCGGGCGCGACCCGTCTTGCGACATCAACCTCACGGGTGTTGGGGTGTCGCGTCGCCACGCCGTCGTGCGTTGCGACGCGGCGCGACCCATAGTTTTGGACACCGGAAGCACCTGCGGTACTTCATTGGACGGCGCACCCGTCACGGAAGCGGTTCTGCGCAACGATTCGGTACTGACCGTAGGCGTCAACGTTTTGCGGGTGTACGTCGACGCGGCCTCAATCAGTTTTACGCTCTTGAACTCCGGCGGCGGCGACTCGGCGCTCGACGGCGCTGTGGGCGGCGTCATACGTATCGGGCGCGCCGCGGAGAACGACATTTGCCTGCCGCACCCTATGGTCTCGCGCTTCCACGCCGTCGTAAAAAAGGGGGTGGAGGGGCTCTCCGTTGTTGATCAGGGTAGCGCCAACGCAACGTATGTAAACGGGCGATCGGTGGGGACGCGTTTGCTTCGCGAAGGCGACGTCGTGCACATTGGGCCGTTTCGATTCTATGTGACGGGCGGGGAGTTCCGAAGGGCCGACGACATAAGCAGGATACGGATAGAGGCCCACGCGTTGGGGGTAAGGTTAGGCGCCAAGAGGCTTTTGGACAATGTAAACCTAACGATAGATCCGGGCGATTTCGTCGCGCTTTTGGGGCCGTCGGGCGCGGGAAAGTCCACCCTTTGCAAGGTGCTGTCGGGACAACTCGCCCCAACTTCCGGGCGGCTGTTTATGAACGGTTTTCCGGCGGCGAAGTTCGGCGCGGTCTTCGCCCGTAGCATGGGGTATGTGTCGCAACAGATACTGTTGCGACCGGAGTTGACCGTGTGGGAAACGCTCTCCGACCAAAGCCTGATACGTCTCCCCGGCGACAGTACTGAGAGGGAACGACACTGTCGCGCCGCCGAGGTGCTCGAGCTCATGGAGCTCACGAATCGACGCGACGCGCGCGTGATGAACCTGTCGGGCGGCGAAGCGCGACGGTTGCACGTCGGCGTGGAGCTTTTGGCGTCGCCCTCCGTGGTGATATTGGACGAGCCGCTCGCCGGGCTCGATCCGGGGCTTATCGGAAAATTCATGCAAATCTTTAGGCGGATAAGCGACAAGGGGCACACGCTCATCCTAATCACGCACACGCTTGAGCGCCTCGACTTATGTAGTAGGTTGGTGTACATACAAGCCGGCAAGATGCTTTTTTCCGACGCGCCCGAGGCTATTTGCGGGCATTTCGGCGTTTCGTCGATATCGCAGGTCTACGAACGCTCCGGCGTTGGGGGGGTTGGGGCGGAAGCCGACGGGCGAACGGCCGATACGGTTGCGGCGTTGGCGCACGCCGCGTCCGTGTCCGGGCAGGAGTTGCCGCGCCGCGACTGGGGCGCGGCGCTTCGCCACCCGCTCGGATCTCTGCGATTCTTTTCCCGACAGTTTTACGCGCTCGCGGCGCGGTACGCGAAGGTATACGTTAGGGACAAGCGCAACATGTTGCTTTTGATGGCGCAGACGCCGCTCATTACGCTGTTGCTCGGCTTCGTCTACAAGGCGTCTATACTGCAATTTCCGATAAGTTTTTACTTTTGCCTCGCCGTTACGGGCATTTGGGTGGGCGGGCTCGATTCCGTGCGCGAGGTGGCCGTCGAGTTGCCGCTTTTGGCGCGGGAGGCGAAGTGCGGTATGAACCGGTGGGCGTACATTTTGGCGCGGATATTCGTCGCCGCCGCCCTTTCCGCCGCGCAGGCGTTGCTGTTCGCGGTTTCGGCGGTTGTTATATTTCAGCAGTTGGAGTTTTCGTGGCCGTTGCTCGTGTTGCTCTACGCGGCGATATTCGCCGGCAACCTCTTGGGGCTTGTCGTGAGCGTTTGTAGCGGTAGCGTGGGGAGGGCCATAAGCACGCTTCCCATTGTCCTTATACCGCAAATATTCTTTTCTGGGATACTGGTTATGTTTGAGCACATGGCGGAGTTCGGGCGGCAGATTTCGCGGCTCACGATATCGCGCCCGGTCTTCGGAATCATGAAAAAAGTCTTTTTTTTGGACAGGCCGCTTTTTTGGCATAGCGAGTGGACGGAGTTATTTTTGCTTTGCGCCGCGCTAATTAGTATATTTTGGATAGCGCTAAGGAGCCGCACCGGACGCGGCGGCGCTGTTTAGGAGCAACCGTATATGTCAAAAAACAAATATTTGGATCTTATGCCGGCGAGTATCGGCAAATATAAGATACTCGGTAAGCTCGGCAAGGGCGGCATGGGCGACATCTACAAGGCGACACAGGAGAAGCCGGTAAACGGCGTGGCGCTGAATCGCGTTGTGGCCATCAAGGTATTGCCGCCGCAACTCTCGCGTGACAGTGAGTTCGCGCAACGCTTTGAGATTGAGGCCCAGGCCATATCAACCCTGGAACATCAAAACATCGTGTCTATATATGAATACGGCGAGGACGACGGGTACCGCTTCATCGCCATGCAATACATAGACGGCATGGACCTGGGCAACTACATAGCGGAGACAAAGGTCATCGCCGTCTCCGATATCATCGACTTCTCAAAGCAGATATGCAGGGGCTTACGCTACGCTCACACCCACAACGTCGTCCACCGCGACATCAAGCCGCAAAATATACTGCTTGACAAAAACAACGTCATACATATCACCGATTTCGGGATAGCCAAGACCGTGGCGGACATCACGCTGACGGGGTCGACGGTCGGTACGCCCGAATATATGTCGCCGGAACAGGCGCAGGGGAAGAAGATCGACGCGCAATCGGACATCTACTCCCTCGGCATCGTGATGTACGAAATGCTCACCCGCAAACCGCCGTTTGTGGCGAACAACTCCATGGCCGTAGCCTACAAACAGGTGCACGAGCTACCCATGCCGCCCTCCGTCAAGCGCAAGGATACGCCCAAACAGCTTGAGTTGATCATTCTCAAGGCCATCAAAAAGGAGAAGCGCGACCGCTACGAGTCGGTGGAGGAGCTCTTGGCGAACTTGGACACGGTTGACCCGAACGAGCGCGTAGACCGCCAGACACTGCTCTTTCATACGTCGCTCAAGCATGACAAGCACGATGGCGTCGCGGCGAACGACGAACGCAGAATCACCGACCGTCGAAACGGCGACAGGCGCGGTATGGCATTAGACGGTGTAAACCAATCGATATTCAGCGGTGAATACTGGAAAGCGATGTTGCGTATCCACTGGCCGACATGGATCGCCCTGGCCGCGTTAAGCGGCGCCCTCGCCATCCATGTTTTCAAACAATAATCGGGACCACCGCGAAAACGCGTTAACGACTATGTACCCGTTTTCCGTCAAAGCGCGGATCGCACACGTTCCGATTTTGCGGTGGTGTGAGAATTTGTTGGAGTGGGGTGGCCGATTGTGGTCGTGGAGGGGATCAACAGCGCCTTATCAGCACCCCACGACCGTAACCTTTTTTCCGTCTACAATCTCGTCACGAGTATAAATCTTTTCATCCCAGCTCTTTTCCGTATCGCGGTCGAAAATCACCAGCCATCCGGCGTCGGAACCGGATTTGTCCATGTATTCCAGCAGTTGGTCTATGATGTTGGCGTGGCCTCTGATGTTTTGCTTGATTTTGATTTCTATAGGGTATCTTTGTCCCTGCCATTCCAAGCCGAGGTCTACTCGTTTTTTGCCCATAGCCATTTCTCGTATTACACGACCGCCGCCGTTCATCACTCGTTGCAGAAACGCCTGCAGTACCATGTGCGGGGAGGTTTCCTTGTATTGGCGCAACTCTTCCACGCAGTGTTCTTTCCAAATGATTTCGCTGTTTTCGCGCCAAAAGACCTGAAAGTCTCTCATCAGGTAGTTTATGTCTATCTTACCGTCTTTAACGTAACGCGGGATTTTGTATTCCTTATACATGGCCGTTATCGCGTCTTGGATATCGCCATTGATGTCTCTTACAATCAACTCTGCGTAAATCGGGTTTGCCGGCTCCGTGTAGCCGCGGTCATCCCTTATGAGGCCTAAATCTTTAGTGAATTGATAATCGTCGCTACGACGCTTGCCGGGAAAGTCCTCGCCGATGATAAGCGGCGCAATAACGCCGCAAACCCGCGGCTCTTTGAGTTTATCCAGGATACTGTCAACATGCGTCCCCCGCGCGAGAATTATGTTTTGGACGGCCTGCTCCGCCATGCCTCGCGTAATGGATACGGCGTAATCCCTTTTGGAAATCTCATCAACGCACTCGCGGGCGACGGCGTTCACGAGCCACGGCTGGCCCTGCGTTTGCTCAAATGCATAGTCTACTGCCGGTGGCTCAAACATTTGCCCCATCTCGGCCGTATGTTGCGCGTAGAGTTTAACGACCTCCTCTTTGGTAAAATTCCTTAAATTAAAGGCCTTTGTCACGATATTAAACGGACTCATACTTCCGAGCGTTGCGGAATCGGGGCGGATTTGTGTCTTGTAATCGCGGAGGTTGCGCAGACCCACGAGGGCGATGGAGTGTACGAACGGGACATCCCCCCTATTTATATACCCCTCTCTAATTTGTCTCAAAAACGCTATCAACGTACCCTCGGAGAGGCAATCGGCCTCGTCAAAGAATATGACCAACGGCCTATCAAGCGACCGGCAGTAGGAAACCAATGATGATTTCAGCACACCCAAAATACTGCCGTAATCGGCATTTTCGGCAAACCCAGGCGGCAAACCCTCCTCGTTTAGGCGGTTCTCTATTTTCCTCACAATCTCCGGAATTGTCTTCTCCGGATCCGTCCATCCATACATAGCCTCCAAACTACAGTATAGGGCGTAATACTCGCTCCCCGCGTTGATGTCGCGGGTGAGTTGCTTCAAAAGCGTGGTTTTGCCGCTCTGACGCGCCGCGTGGATGACGAAGTAATGCCCCTGATTAATCAAATCCATCAAATCATCGCCGATACCGCGTAACGGGTCGAGCATGTAATGATTGCCCGGTACGCATGGGCCGGCTACGTTGAATTCCTTCCTACGCTTATACATAACGGCTACCGCCTTTTCTTTGAGGTGGGGCGACCCGGAGGTTATTGCAATCCGCTCAATACTACATAATATAATATCCGGTACGGATAATAACAAGCCCAACTCTTTACCAATCGTAGCGGCGACGGGTCGTAGGGGGTTTATCCTGGCAAAAACAACGCTTTTAGGGTGATATCGGAGGTTTTGGGGGAGGTCGCCCCAAAATTTTTACTTTTTTTCTTAATTATGTTACAAAAACGGATTTAATATCTTGAGCATACCGTCTATTACTTGATTGTGTTGCATATCTTCAGAATACAAAATATCACATTTCGCCTCCAACGCCGACGCTACAACAATGCTGTCAAACATCTGAAAATCATATTTATCAATTAAGCGTCTCGCAAGGTCTATCGTACAAAAAACGACCGGTTGGACGTAGCAATTTTCCAACCATAGCGAGCATGTGTTCATTAAATCTTTTTTATTCATTTTAAAAAGACGGCGCATGACGTTTAAATACTCGGATATAACCTGTGAGGATATAACCGGCGCACCATTAAGAAGTTCACGCGCTTTTGCTTGTTTACCCGGTACATCGCTCCCGTGGCTATATATTATAATGTTGGTATCTAACGCGGTTTTAGTCATAGTTATTTGCCTCATCCCGATTGAATTTGAAATTTTTCATTGAAAACAGGTGCGCGTCAAAAATTTCGTCTATCGTGTATTTCCGTCTCGGCGTGTCCGTTTCGGTCGCCGGCGTAAGCACCACTCTGTCGGCATCTCCCTCTACCCGTATACGGCTTACACCCATAAGAGAAAACAGGGTTTCCGGTGATGTTTCGCGATCAATTATTAACGTGGTCATATTATACTCCTTTAAAATAGTAT
>LIUJ01000025.1 GCA_001462255.1 Fibrobacteria bacterium GUT77
GCGGGTCGAAAAATTTTTGGGAAATTCGGGTTTTGTTGTAAAACGGATAGAGCCCGTGGGCGTTTGAAAAGTTGAAAAAAAAGTTTGCAATCCGGCGGGGAAAGCGGTATATTAGATAATATGGACACAAATTGGCCGGAAATAGCGGGTTCCCATAGTGCTTTAGAAGATGCGGAGGATACAAACCCAAACTACAATAAGGGTATTGAGTTTCGATTAAACTGTCAAAAATGCGTGCCCGCGTATGAAATGCGTAGGAGAGGGTACGACGTTGAAGCGCTATCCGCGATAGTATCGGAAAGCGGAGAGGACGTATCGTTGAACGATGCTTTGGCGGTTAACGATAATTGGCGTAATGTGTTTAACGGGGTTAAGTGGGAAAAGGTTACCGGCACGGGGAAAGCGGATATTAGAGGAAAAAGAAATGAGCATATCCATAGAAGAAGCCTACAAGTCCGTATCGCTTTTGAACAAGAATGCGGAAATATATTTATGTTTTGAGAATGATGACGAATGGGTGTTTTTTTATCAAAGAAAAGGAGCCAAGTCGCCTATACCGGGGGATTATTCCAATCCCTTTGTTGTCAGAAAGGACAACGGGGGCATTAAGCGATTGTTTGAAAACGCTGAGGCAGGCTGGGAAGGGTTTAAGAACTTGCTGAAATCTCCGCTGACCGAGAGGGGTTACAAATCTATTGATATTCTTACCTTGACGCGTTTTAACGCGCATGAAGATGAAAGCCGGATACCGTTGCCGAAAGCCGCCGTCGCTTGACCCCGCAGTTTCCACCCCGTTATCGCGACAAGAAAAAGTCGTCGACCCGGCCTCCCCCGTATAGACTTACCCGGAGACGGGCTCGCTTGCCAAGAACCCGCTCGGCGGTAAGTAAGATTTTGCCGGGGTAGCTCGCGATAATCCTTTTTTGACATTTATTTTACAATATGGTTGCGCCATATATTATATTGTATGGTATGGAATCGCCAAAATTACAAAACAGCAAGGGTGCCCGCGGCTTTCGGCTTGCCGGCGCCGTCGTCGCCGCGTCGCTTTTGGCCGCGGCGTTTGTTTCTTCGTATGCCGTGTCGGCCGTAGCCGCGGAGCAACCCAAGGCGGCGCCCGCCAAGGTGCCGGCGGAAGCTGCGCCGACGGTTGGGGCCGCGACACCGGCGCCCGCGCCGACGGCGCAAAAACCGGCTCCGGCTCCCGCTACGAATCAGGTACCCGACTCAACGAGTAGGGTGTACGACCTCTATATAATGAGCTTATGTCCATACGGCGTGCGGGCTCTCGGCGATATGGCCGAGCTCATACGGGCCTTTCCGCAACGCGAGTGGAACGTGTGGTTCATCGGGCGGGCGGAGGGCGACAAGCTCTCGTCGCTACGCGGCGAACCGGAGATGTTCGACGAGGCGCTTTGGCTTGCCGTTAAGGCGCTTTACCCCTACCGTTACCACGAATTTTTGTTTTTGCGGGCGTCCTCAAAGGCGTCTACGGAGGAGTTGTTGAACGAAATGGGGCTCAACGTCGGTAAATTGCGCAAATGGGCGGAGGATGTTGGGCCGAGCGAACTGCGGCAACATTACATTCGCTCCACGGAGCTCGGCGTCAATGCCTCGCCCACGCTGTATCTGAACAACAAAGTCTACAACAAGCGGATGGGCGGCGGGCGCCTAATTAGGGATGAGTGCGACGCCGTTTCGGTTAAACCCGATTTTTGCGGCGATTATCCCGAATGTTTTGACGACGGCGACTGTAGGGCGGTAGGGAAGATCGGGCGTTGCGCGAAAGCGGCTGGTACGCGCGCGGTCTGCGAGTTTGCCGACGACGCCGCTTTCGATATGAAGGTGCTGATTGCCGATTCGACTTTTGACAATCCCGAAAAACAGGTCGTTGACGCGCTACTTGAGATGTTGCCGGGGGCGCGGGTGAGCGTGACGCGGCTTTCGTCGGAGGAGGGCAAGCGCGCTATGGCTAAGCATTCGCCCGCCGCGCTACCGTTCTTTTACATAGACAAGAGCGTAGAAAAGGCCGCTCGTTTTTCCGACGTAAGCAAGGCGTTGGAGGGGTTAAAGGGCGGCGGGTACGGCCTTAAAAAAGGCATGGTGAAGGAGAACTACTTCCCGTTACGGACGGAAAGACCCGGTTCCATAGAAATTTACGCCGATCCGCTTATGTCCGATATCGGTAAGGTGATAAACTTGCTCATATCCAATCCTGATTTGGCCAAGCGCGTTGCCCTTAGGCCGATAATTACCAAAGATCCGCGTTCCGCCGACTTATCCGTACAAGAGCGCTTACGCAATGAGGAGGCGTTGCGTTGGATTCTGATTGCCGATGATTTTTCTAAGAAGTATCACGCCTACTTGGAAAATTACGGCGAAAACGTAGCGTCGAGTTACTGGTTTAGAGGGCTTAAGAAGGCCGGTATAAATACCAACAAATTATTGAAGCGCGTGGACGCGGGTCAATCGAAGCTCGTTGCCTACTGGGAAGATTTTGCGCAGGTTACGGCCGGTGAGTCGGTTATGGTGTTGATTGACAATCGTCTCAAATTCACGCCGTCGGGTGAGGCGGATTTGGTAAGGGTGCTCGGCGGTTTGTAAATTGTTGACGTAACTTATTGATTGGCGGGGCGTGCGGCGGCGCTTAACGTCGCGCGGTTGCGTAAACACTGTGTTTTTGTCGTAATTGACCGATTGATGCTAAGATACATTCATAAACTTTGGTTTACAGGGGTCGTCGCGATCCTTGCCGCGTGCGGTTATTGTTTGTACGCTTTTTTGTGGGTGATAACGGCTATGAGAAAATTTATCGTGAAGGTCATTACCGTGTTTTTGCTGTTGGCGCTCTGTCTTGTCGGCGCGGCCGCGTGGTCGTTTAATCATTATCTTATGCCGGACAAGGCGATGGCGGCGAAGCCGGTATCCGTGCCCGTGATTATAGAGCGCGGCATGGGTCCGCGCCACGTAGCCGACACGTTGGCCGCCCTCGGCATAGTGAAGTCGAGCAAGGCGCTTTACTACTGGCTTAGGTATGCCGGCATATCCGACAAGATACAGGCGGGGCGCTTCACGTTTATTAGGGGCGAGGGCGCCGTAAGCGCCGCCGATAGATTGCTTAAGGCGGAGGTCACGGAGCGGACGCTATTTGTTCAAGAGGGGTTGACGATAGAGCAGACGGCGTCTAAGGTGGCCTCGCAGGCGGATATAGACTCGGCTGAATTTGTAAGGTTATGCAACGATTCGGCCTTTGTGGCTACGCTCGGTATACAGGCTAAGACCCTTGAGGGGTACCTATTCCCGGATACATACCGTTTCCCTGAAAACGGCGTTACGTCGGAAATGGTTATACGCCGGATGGCGGCGCGTTTCAAGGAAGCGTGCGCGGGGTTGCTGTGGAGCAAACGGGTAAAGGACGCGTACGACCTGCACAAGGTGGTAACGTTAGCCTCGATAGTGGAAAAGGAGGCAACGCTCCCCGCCGAGCGCGGTCGCATAGCCGGCGTCTTTCACAATCGCTTGCGCAAGGGGTGGCCCCTTGGCGCCGACCCGACGGTGCGGTACATTTATCGTAAGTTCAGCGGTCCGTTGCTGGTTTCGGAGCTAAACTCCCCGTCCCCCTACAACACCCGCCGCTTTACCGGTCTGCCGCCGGGGCCGATATGCTCTCCGGGTTTGGGGGCGATTCAGGCGAGCGCTAATCCCGACTCTACGGAGGATATGTTCTTCGTCGCCCTATGGGACGGGTCGGGGGCGCACGATTTCTCGGTTACAAACGAGGAGCACGACAGGAAAAAATTGAAGATACGTAAAGAGAACGAGATTCGGGTAAGGAACGAGAGCAAAGCGAACAAAGGGATTAATTGATATGCGTTGATATTAATTATAAGAAACGTTGTAACTCGTTATTATTGCTATAAATACATCAATTATTGGTATTAATGCGTATTAATCAATAAAAATGGCGTAACTTGTTAATTGATAACGTTTTACAGAATCAACGGGGGTTATGGGTGAAATTCTTTAATAAAGTTATAAATGTTGTTGTGATAGTGCTTTCGGCGTCTTCGTTGCTACACGCGTCAAGCTTGTTTCAACCTTATCGTTTGGTCAACGTTCATACGGCCGGTATGCTTCCCAAGGCCTCGTTCGACATTGATTTCCGTATTTACGCTTCTCCCGATTGGTACGGTAGCGGTCTTCTTCCGGGGGTGAACGTTGGGTTGACCGATCGTCTCAACATAGGGATTGCTTACGGGGGGGAGGGGATCATAGGGTATTCGCGCGACGTGCGTTGGAACCGGCTTCCCGGGATTTTGGTAAAGTATCGTCTCTTTGAGGAGGGGATCATAGTGCCGGCGTTGGCCGTAGGTTTCGACAATCAGGGGTACGGCGGGTTGGCGAGCGAGGGTATGTACGGTTATGACGGGTATATATACAAATCGCCCGGTTTTTTTGCGGCGCTTAGCAAGAATTACTTGATGTTCGACCGTATTCAAATAGGTTTTCACGGTACGGTCAACTACTCAACGGAGGAGATGGATGAGATACGTTGGCCGAACGCGGTAGGGGGCGTCGACATCGGCATAAACGATGAGTTGGCGTTTTTTGTTGAGTACGACTTCGCGTTCAATGACATTACCGGCGCCGATAACGACAAAGACCTTTACGCGTTGCCGCAGATGGGTTTTTTGAGTTTTGGGTTGCGTTGGGCGTTTACGGAGAACTTCCTTATTGAGTTTGATATGGAGGACATCTTGGAAAACAAGACGCGCCGTGCGCCGACGCCCGCGCAACCCGATAGGAGAGTGCCTATCGGTTGGAGCCGGGAGTTGAAAGTATCTTATATTTCAAAATTTTGACTGAATACTTGCGTAATGTATATTTAGAGTTAATATGTTGATTTTAATACTTATGAAGAAAAGAAAAAAGATGAGCAAAAAAATCATATTGTCAATTCTGATTTTTACCTGCGCTTTCGCCCAACTCGCCTGCGCCCAAGACGGGAAGTCTAAGGCCGATTCGTCGCAGCAAATAGCCGACCGCATAACAGCGGCCAAGGTGCCGGTCGTCGTTGAGTTTTGGGCGGCGTGGTGCGGGCCTTGCAGGTATCTGAACCCGATTATAGAGGAGTTGGAGAAGGAATATAAGGGGCGCGTGCTGTTCATTAAGGTGGACATAGACGTTCACTTGGCGCTCACCGCGTATTTTTCCGTCACCGCCGTTCCAACCGTGTATATCATTGAGGACAAGACGGTAAGGGCGGCAATGCCCGGCGTGCGCAACAAAAGAGATTACGTAGACGTGATAGAGTCGGTGTTGAAACTCGCTAAGGACAGGCAGAAGCCTAAGAAGCCGGATGAGCGGAAGTGTACCCTGAACTGTTAGCGCCGGCCGGTTCGTTCGCTTGCGCCGAAGCCGCCTTCGCCCACGGAGCCGACGCCGTTTACGCCGGAATCGGAAAATTCAACCTAAGGGCGCACTCCCCAAACTTTGAAATCGACGAATTCGGCGAATTGCTCAAGTTAGCCGCCGTTAGCGGTAAACGCGTCTACGGCGCCCTAAACATTATGCCGAGCGACGACATGATGGCGTCCATTGAGGATACATTGCGTCAATCGGTTGACGCCCGCTCGGTGCCCGCCGCGTTCATAATCAGCGATCCCGGGGTTTTGTCGTTAATAAAGGAAATATGCCCAAGCGTACCTATTCATTTAAGCACGCAGAGCGGTTGTTTTAACTCCGCCGCGATGAAATTTTGGCGAGAGCAAGGCGTGAGCCGTGTTATTTTGCCGAGAGAACTTTGTATCGATCAAATACGGCGTCTTTCTCGGTTACGCGATGTAAAAACGGAAGTATTCGTACACGGCGCGATGTGCGTGTCAATCTCCGGTCGATGTTTGCTCGGCGTATACTACGGCGGGCGTCACCCGAATTTGGGCGATTGTCCGCAACCGTGTAGGATAAGATACCGCGTAACGCCTATTGATACCGATGATAATCGACGCGTTAATGGGTGTCAACATAACGGATTTGACGTAGAGGAGACCGGCGCCGGGGTCTATCTGCTCAACTCAAAAGATTTATGCGCCGTTGAAATCATACCCGGGTTGATTGAGAGCGGCGTATCATCATTAAAGATAGAGGGTCGCAACAAGACCGCCCACTACGTGGCGTCAACCGTAAGGGTTTATAGAGACGCCATTGATACATATACGGCCTCTCCGAGCGATTACAAGATGAAAGATTGGTGGCGTGAGGAATTGGACGCGATAGACCATAGGCCGTACACGACGGGTTTCTACGACGGAGATCCCATCAAACAGGAGATCTTTTCATCAAAAGCGAAGGCCGGATACCGGTTGGTCGGCACGGTAAAAGCGGTCATTGACGGACGTCCGGTCGTAGACGTTAAAAACGTCTTTTCCGTGGAATCCGCGCCGATAAGCGTTTTACCCGTAAAGAGCGCCATGCCGTTTGACCTAACCTTCGACGCGATACTTGAGCTTGACGGCGCTCAAACCCAACGCGCCCGCCCCAACCGCTTAGTCTTATTGGACGGTTGCGACGAAAATCTCAGGGTAGGTGATATGTTGCGGGTTCGATACGTGTAAGTTCTATGCGTTTCTTACTTTTTTTACCGGCACAATAACATTACCTCTATTCCGAATATTATATTAAGGACAATAAAATATAAAGATGAACCCCCAATTTTGACGACGGGAGCAACGCCCATGCCATTCACCAGACGGATTGAGAGCGAGTTCGAGTCCCAGTGTCTCGAAGAGTTGACGGAGATCGCCAAAAAGGCGAACTACATCGCGCCGGAACTTTACAAGAAGTTCAACGTTATGCGCGGGTTGCGCAAGGCCGACAGTACCGGCGTGCTTGTGGGCCTCACCAACATCGGCGACGTGCACGGCTACATCATGGACGAGGGCGAGAAGGTCCCGGTCGCGGGGCGGTTGCGTTACCGCGGTATCGACGTTGTTGATATTGTGGACGGGTTTCAGCGGGATAAGCGTTTCGGTTACAACGAGGTGGCTTACCTGCTCCTTTTCGGCGGTTTGCCCAGCGATGAGCAACTTAAGCACTTTAGGGGAATGCTCGACGCTTGCCGCGAGTTGCCTGAAGGGTTTATGGAGAACATGATTCTCAAGGCGCCCACGCCTAACATAATGAACAGTTTGGCGCGTTCGGTGCTTGCCAGCTACTCCTACGACGTAGCCCCGGATTCCATAGATATAAAGAATGTTTTGCGACAGTGCATAGAGCTCATATCGCGCTTTACGACGTTTGTGGCATACGGGTATCAGGCGAAGGGCCATTTTTACGACAACAAGAGCCTCGTGATCCACAAGCCTCAGGCCGGGATGAGCACGGCTGAAAACTTTTTGTACATGATACGCCCCGACTCCGCTTTTACGCGGCTTGAGGCCGAGACGCTGGATTTGGCGCTTGTGCTTCACGCCGAGCACGGCGGCGGCAACAACAGCGCCTTCGCGTTGCACGTCGTCACGTCTTCCGACACCGACACCTACTCGGCTATAGCGGCGGCGGTCGGTTCGCTCAAGGGGCCCAAGCACGGGGGGGCGAACATCAAAGTCTCCGGGATGATCGACGACATCAAGGCCGGCGTGAGGGACTGGAATGACGACGACGAAATATCGAGTTACTTGGGCAAGATCATTCGCAAGGAGGCGTTTGACGGGGCGGGGCTCATCTACGGTATGGGCCACGCCGTTTATACGTACAGCGACCCTCGCGCCGTCATTTTGCGCAACAAGGCGGAGGAGCTTGCCGCCTCCAAGTCGTGCCTCGACGAGTACAACCTGTTGCGCTCCGTGGAGAGGCTCACTCCGGCCGTCTTCTCGCAGGTAAAGGGTAGCAATAAAAACATGGCCGCCAACGTAGATCTTTATTCGGGATTTGTATATAGTATGCTGAATATTCCCAAAGAGCTCTACACGCCGATATTCGCC
>LIUJ01000026.1:0-9913 GCA_001462255.1 Fibrobacteria bacterium GUT77
AAGATGATAAAGGATTATTCGCTTACGATAGACGATCCCGATGTTAAGGCTGTTGTAGATGTGTTGCACTGCGTAGCGGCCGACTCGCAGTTGCGCAAAGAATTGGGGAAGGAGCGGTATTATCAGGAGGCCATGGAAGACGCGTTTGGTGAGAAGGATAGGGAGATAGCGAAGACCAAACGCGAAATGGAAGAGGCTAAACAACACGAAGAGGAGGCCAAACAACGCGAAGAGGAAGCCAGGCGGCAGCGCGAGGTACCTGAAATATGACGTAAAGCTACACGAGCCGGAAATCGCGAGAATAACAGGGCTGACCGAGACGGAAATTGAGGGAATGTAACGTTAGTAACGGTATTTTATGAGTATTAGGAGGCAAAACAATTAAGCAACTACCTATTGTTATACATGACTTTGAACATATCCGTCAAAAAAGCGCACTATATGTGGAACTACTATAACCGTTAACTGTAATTTTGTCCGTTTTTTGACTTTTCCGGGCGGTGCGCTTTGGCCGCCGCCCATTTGTGTTTGAGCGCCCGTATCGCCGCTATTGCCCCCAGCGACGCCGCGTAGAGCGCCGCCGCGCCGCCGACGCCCGCCCAACCGAAGAGAAGGCCGGCGGGGATGGCCAGCGCGGCGGAAACCGCCGTGTAGTACATCAGTCCGAAGCGGAAGAGGTAGTGCTTGAATACGTACTCGCGAAATGCCGCGGGACGTTGTCCGGTAAAACGCAGAAAGCGTATTCCCTCCTGTGTAAAGCCGTCCCTGAAGTGTTTGTGCCGCGTAAAACCGTTCATTGCCTCCGTCCAACCGCTTTTCTGCACGTAGCTCGCGAAGAGCGGCAGGCTGTACTTGGTGTGCCCTTGTTCTAGGAGTATTTCGATCATGGGCGGCAACAGTTCTTTTTCGGTGGGCATGGTATTGTAGGCGAGGCGCAGACAGCGGAAAGCGTCGGCGTTTTGGCGTTTCTCGCGATAGTAGTCGGCGAGGAACCAGTAGTCTTCGGTGCAGTGCGGGTACTCTATCGTTATGACTTTGTTTACGGTGTCTATCATCCGTTTGTGCCTTCCGGCGGCGCGCAGGTGTTGGTAGTAATCGCGCATGGCGTCGGTATTTTCGGGGTCAAGGGCGATGGCTTTTTCAAAGAGCGCGTCGGCGGCCTCGTGGTCGCCGCGTTCGGAGCACGCGATGGCCTTCACCCGGTACCCCTCCGCGTCTATCGGCGCCACGGAGATGGCTTTGTCGGCGTTTTGAGTGGCCTCGTCCATGCGTCCGGTGTTCAGGTTGACGTAAGCGAGATCGAGGTAGCCCGTGGGGGAATTCGGGTAGAGCGAGATCGAGTGCTTGGCCAACGCCTCCGCTCTGTCGAAATCGCCGCGTTGTGACACGCAGTATATTAGCTTCGATATATGGCGCGCGTTTTTGGGCGATTCGCGGAGCGCCTCCTCAAAGAGCGCGACCGCCGCGTCGGCCTTGCCGTTGAATATCAGGTGATCGGCGTAGAGGTCGCGCGCCTCATCGAAGTTCGGGCTTATTTGCAACGCCGCCTTGTAACAATTCGCGGCCTCTTCGGCGCGCCCCAAGCGGTCAAAGGCAAGCCCGCCGTTGCGGTAGGTGTCCGGATTGTTGGAGTTGAGCGCCTTTGCGCGCTCAAAGCAGGCAATCGCCCGATCAGGTTCGTTTATCTCCGTGTAGTACCAAATAAGCGCCGAATATACGGGTTCGCTGTCGGGATAAAGCCTGTGCGCCTCAAGTAGAAAACGTCCCCCGCGGCGCACCGCGTTCATCATGGCAAACGCGTAGAAGATCCCAAGCAGGCAATCGATGTTATCGCGCTCTATCCGCAGTCCGGCGATAAGACAGGAAACGGCCTCGCGAGGCATATTTTGCTCGGCGTAGACGCGAGAATAGAGGTAGTGGTACTCCCAATACTCCTGAAACACCGGACGATACTTGTCAAGCAGATCGCGGGCGTCGTCTATAAGGCCGAGTTCTAAAAACTCTTGGGCGCTTTCCAACAGTTCGGGAAGGTCCGACCAATCGTCCTCGGTATACATCATCTTTTTATGGCTCCAAGATACGGTTGACGTCCGGTTTTGAAAATTTTGACGCCCTTGGCGACGGTATTGACGTTGAGCTCGTGAAAATCCAATGAATAATATACATTACGGGCCGACCGTGACGCCGAAAAACGATTTATTACAATTTTGAACCCAACACCGAACGCTACCGACGTCGCGACTTGATAGATTCTTTTTATTGATCGCTCCTCTTGTAACGATCGTATTCATCAAGCAAAGCGTCGGCAAACGCCGTTCCTTGATTTACGTAGCCGTCTATGGTGTAGTGTACGTTGTCTTTTGAAATTTTCAGCTCGGTAAGATTGCCGTCGGGTTTGATAAGACCCGTAGTGAAAGCGTACAAATCCCACACCGCGACGCCGTCCATTCGCGTTATTGCCTCCGAGTAATTTTCGGCGTAAGTGTTCCACCTTTTGTGGCGCAGAAGTGAAAACGGCGGCGTCGTTATCAGAATAGGAGTGTCGCCGCACCGCTTTTTGACATTGTCGATTAGTAGCCTCATTGATTCCATGAACGCCTCCGTAGAGAGTTTGCCGTAAGATTCGTTGGTGCCGAAAGAAATCACCACAAGGTCGGGACGCAACGCCGGAAGTTGTTCAAAAAACAACGGAGTAGCGTTGAAATTGCCCGCCGTAGCGCCTACCGACCCGACGGTGTGATAGATGAGGCCGGGCGTGTCGTTTTCGACTATCAGTCCGTTGATGTTGAAAATGTCCTGCTTAGGCGCGCCGAGTATGTATATCGCCGACATCGGTTTCGCTTGATGAAACGACAACACGTAACGGTTCTCACATTGAAAATCCACGGGACTGAATAAGGCGGTGTCCACGCCGCTTTCTACTGTCGTAATGGGGATGCGCAAATTCCTTCCGACTTGAACGCTGTTCGACTTCAATTTGTTCTCGCTTTTTATGGCCGCTACGGGAACGTTGTATAATTTAGCGATATTGTCCGGCGTTTCGCCGCGTTTGACTTTGTGGATCTTTATACTCTGCGTTTCATTGTACGCGATCGGGTTCTTGTCTCCGTCCGCGACGGCCAATCGGTAGGACGACGCGGTTGGGGCGACCACTTTTATCGTATTGAAATCGTATTCGGCCTCTCTTGCTTCTACGGAGAGGGCCAATAGGTCGGTTTTGGCGCTGAACCCGTAGCCGGACAGACCGAACTCGGCGCCGGAGTCGCAACGCGACGTTTGGCTGTTGCGGCATATCCGCCACTCGGCGTTGGTGGCGAAGTTGTACGGTCGTCGGGCGGACGCCTTGTTTCGATTGTACGGAAACACGAACCCGCGTCCTCCATCCCCGAATCGTTGTTGCAGAGGCCCGCGCGTCGCGTCCGTGAAGATGTCCGCCTGAACGTGGGAGTCTCCGATATGGGCGATGCTGACCTTTCCCGTTTTGGTCGTCTCCAGTTTGGCGAGTTTTTCGAAGAATGGGTTCATATACGCCGCGTTGCGTATAGGCGGCGTGTGTTCCGATTCCGCTGCGCAAATTCGCGTTGCGATAATGAGGAACGCCGTCGCTGCGTCCCGTAAGCGTCTACCGTTCATGTGTATTATTCCCTCCCGCTTCCCGCAATCTTAAAACTGAAAATAAATAAACGGTTGAACCTCGCTGGAGGCCGTTGCTTGCACAAGCCACAGTACCAGCCCAACGACCGATGCCTTGACGATTACGGGCATAGCCGTAAAGAGTTCGCGCAGTCGCCGCGTAACGCCGTCGGGCGTAAAGTGCGTGACGAATCCGGCCAAGAGCACGATCAAAACGTTTTTATACGCGGCGACCACCGTAAGCCAATGCTCCGCCATAAAATCGATTTGGCCTATTCTTCCCAACACGTCAGCCGCCGCGCCGAAGGTTGGGGCGCGAAAAAATATCCACGCGAAAGCCACGAAGTGGAAGGTCAATATTACTCCGACGATACGCGTAAACGCGTTTTGCGGTATTTTGAGGTAAGGTTTAAGCGCGCGCTCAACGGCCAACGCCAAACCGTGCAACCCGCCCCAAACGACAAACCGCCACGCCGCCCCGTGCCACAACCCCCCTATCAACATCGTCAGGAACAAATTGACATAGGTGCGAATTTTTCCGCGGCGGTTGCCTCCGAGCGATATATAAAGATAGTCGCGCAACCACGAAGAAAGGGAGATGTGCCATCGTCTCCAAAACTCGGTGATGGAGCTTGATTTGTACGGGGCGAGAAAATTTACCGGGAGTTTGAATCCCATAAGTAGCGCCAAGCCGATCGCCATATCCGAATAGCCCGAAAAGTCGCAATATATTTGAATGGCGTACCCGTAAACGGCAAGCAGGTTTTCTATGGCGCTATAACTGCCGGGAGCGCTGAATACCCTGTCCACGAAATTAAGCGAGATATAGTCCGAAATGACCGCCTTTTTGACGAGCCCAGCCATGATAAGGAACAGCGCGTTGCCCATCTCTTCTTTTGTAAGCTTGAGTTGTTCGTAGATTTGCGGCAAAAAATCTTTCGCGCGGACTATAGGCCCGGCTACCAACTGCGGAAAAAAGCATAGGTAAAAGGAGAAATCAAGCAGATTGCCAGCGGGTTCGATTTGCCTTCTGTAAATGTCCGCGGCGTAACTGACGGTCTGAAACATAAAAAAGGAAATACCTATAGGCAATACGATGTTTTGGAGCGAAATATCTCCGCCGAAAACGGAGTTTATATTGCCGATAATGAAGTTCGTGTATTTATAGTACGCCAAAACACCCAAATTCATTACAGTTAAAAGTATGAGATAAACTTTTCTCGTTCCCGGTTTCTCCGCGTGATACATGACTTTTGACAAAAAATAGTTGAAGACGGCCGTTGCGGCGAGCAGGATGAAGTACATCCCTCCGGCCTTGTAGTAAAAGAAAAGCGAAAAAAGCAGGACGTAGGCCGTGCGAAAGCGGTTGAATTTGCGGGTAAAAACGTACACTAAGTAAAACGCGAGAAACAGTCCCATAAACAGTCCGCTGCTGAAAAGTAGCGGGGATTTGGGATCATACGCGAACCACGACGGATTGAAGAGAACGCTTATATCAAAAACGCTCATTTACCCCTCCTCACGTACCGGTTGTACTCTTCAAGCAACGCGGCGGCAAGCGCCGTTCCCTGATCGACGTACCCCTCAACGGTATAGTGTATGTTGTCGCCGGAGATTTTATGCGGTTGCGACGTTTCCTCCGCTACGGCGAGACCGCCGGTGAATTTGTATAGGTCCCACACGGCAACGTCCGTCTTACGTAGCATGGCTTCCGAATATTCCGCCACGTATGAGTTCGGCCTTTTGTTGCGCAAAAGCGAAGCCGGCGGCGTTGTCACCAAAACCGGGACGCCGCGGCAATACATTTTGACGTTATCGAGAATCAGCTCCATGGATCCCATAAACTCATCCGCGGAGAGTTCGCCGAATGACTCGTTGGTGCCGAATGACACAACGACAAGATCGGGGCGTAAAATCGGGAGTTGCTCAAAGAACAGCGGCGTCGCGTTGAAATGATCCGCCATGCTTCCTATCGTCCCGATATTGTGATATACGACGCCCGGAGCGTCTTTTTCGACAACCAGCCCGTTTATGTTGTATATATCTTGCTTTTTGGCGCTAAGCACGTATATCGACGACATCGGTTTTTCCTGGCGGTACGACACTAAAAAAGGTTCCTGCCGTCGAAATTCCACGGGGCGGAACGCGGAGGTGTCCGCGTACGAGAGCGGCTTCTTGTTTCCGTCGATCGTAGCCAGTCGGTAGGAGGTTACGGACGGAGAGATTACTTTTATGGTGTTGAAATGATACCGCGTTTCGCTCGCTTCCACCGATAGGGCGAAAGGTTGCGTTTTGGTGGCGAATCCGTAGCCGGATAACCCGAACTCGGTGCCCGGTTCGCATTTTGAGGGTTGACTGTTCCTGCACACCCGCCAGTCGGCGTTTGTGTAAAAGCGATATGGTTGTGAGCTCGCTTTGTTTCGGGTGTAGGGGAATATGAACCCTCGTCCCCCGTCCCCAAAGCGTTGTTGTAACGGTTGTCGCGCGGCGTCCGTGAGGTGATCGCCCTGAATGTGAGAATCGCCTATATGGACGATGTTGACTTTTCCGCCTTTGCCGGATTCCAAGCGGGATAGTTTCTCGAAAACCGGGTACAAAAGCGCCGCGTTCTTCACGGAAGGGGGCGTCTGCGCCGAAGTCGCCGCGCCGAACGACGCCGTAGCAATGAAAAACGTAATTGCCGCTCGTATAACGCGTTTGCTATTCGCTTTCATTATCGTTATTGCTCTCATCAACGCTTGCATTCTCATTCCCTCCTTCCTCCGCGACCGCGGATAAATTGTTTTGTTTTTTAAATTCCTCGTACTCCCTATCCAATTTTTCGAATATTAAATTGGCTATTTTTCTCGCGCCGGCGTGGTTAAAATGCGTGTAGTCGGTTACGGCAAGCGACGGCTTTGCGTTCACCCACGCGACCATAGACCCCTCTCCCCCCATCAACTGAAATAAGTTGACAAAGGCCGCGCCCGCGCCGCGCGCGTACCTCTCTTGCGCCCTGATAAACAGTGCCAGTGTAGTGTCAGTTCTCATTTCCGTTCCGTATTTAGTGGCCTTGTCGGCCTGCGAGATAACCAAGATGTCCGCGCCGGGAAAACATTTTTTCAAGTGTTTGGTCGTTTTGCCCATCCCCTTCGCGTACCAGTCGTATTTAGTCATGCTCGAACTTAGCACGTTCGCCCCGAATTGCAATACGATAAGGTCGTAGTCGAACTCTCGGTGAAAAGCGTTCATAAGGCCGCCGCTTAGGTGTTCGAGCGGCAAGCCGGAACTGCCGCGCAACGCGAAATTGTCTATGATTACGCCGTTGCCGTCGGAAAAATTCACGCCGTAGAAGGGAATGGAATCCGCGTTGTCGAAGCGGATCATTAACTCGCGCGGTCGCGAAGCCAATGAGCGCTTATTTAAATACTCGACCGGATTCAGAGCGACCGTGTCCGACACGCCGTTGCCCGTGTCGACAATCATTTTCGCGTCGCTCTTTTCGGAGTGACCGTAGAAGAGCGTAGGATTCGCCAGCGGGAGAGTGCCGCTCCGGTAGCGCGTCCAAACCGAAGCCCCCGTTTTCGCGAAAGAAACGTAGCAGTTTATTCCAAGCGGCGCCGTTGACCTTTTTAGGGCCGAAAAAGTCTTCCAATCAGGAGAATACTCATACCGTATCGTAGTGCCGAGGTACGGCGTCAAACCGCTGACGGGAACAAAACCTACCCCTTGACCGCCGAATTTTTTTTGATAGCCCTTGCGGATGTCTTGTACTATCAAATCCCCCTCTATCATGGAATCCCCGAAGTAGGCTACGCGCACGGAACCTTTTTTTGTCGCTTCCAAATTGAAGAGCTTTTGAAAAAAACGCGACATTCCGCCGGCGGCGCTTTCCTCATTCTCGCCGTCCTCAACCGCGACGGCCTCAACCGTTGTCTCTCCCGCGGCGGCCAATTCAACGGCGGATGTTTCGGCGGCGGTCGGTTTGACGGCTGTGTGGGTCGGTTCAACGGCGGATAACTCAATGGCGACCGTGACGACGCCGGGTTCGGTCTCGTCGGCGTCGGCCATAGCGCGCAGCATTACACTGTCTACCGCTATATTATCTCCCTCGTAAGTGTGTGCCGTTTTCGCGAAAAGCCGTTCCGACGGCAACAAAGCCTTGAACGCGTAAAAAGCGCCGACGGAAAGAAATACGGTGATAAGCGCCGCGAAAAAATTATCAACGCCGCTCTTACCCCCTCCGCGCTTTTGATCGCTTTGCCGTATGAAGAACTCCATACCGCCGACTCCTTTAGTTGTTGGAGTGTTGTTATGTAATCATAATGCGTTAATATATACCGTTACGGTTCTCAGAATGTTACACAAAATTAAAATAATTTTTTTGGGTAGGTATTCGAGGCGGATTCAAACCGCCCCCGTAACGTTGCGGTTTTCGGATACGCTATTAATAAAGGCCGGAGAGCGCCCTTTCCGTTTTTTCCAAATTGACAAGAATACCCTGATACTTTTCCCGTTCTTTTTCAACTACTTCTTTGGGAGCGCGGGCGACAAAGCTCTCGCTTTCCAAGCGCGCTTTCGCGCCGTCGGCCATTGATTTCAGTCGAGTGATCTCTTTTGTCAGGCGGTCGATTTCTACCTTTTTGTCGATTAATCCATCAAGGGATAAAAATAGTTGATTGCCCATGATTACCGACGAACCCGCGAAATCCGGTTTTTTGGCGTTTGTGTCAACGATAGTCTCCGAAAGTTTCGCGAATAGGTTGATTGTGGGGACTTGTGACGACAGCCACGCTTCGGCCTCTTTATCAACGGGGATGATTACCGCCGTTCCCGTTTTGTCGGGGGGGACGTTGTTCTCGGAACGGATGGTTCGTAGCGCCGTTATGCAATTCTTCAGCAGGTCAAAGTCGCTTTCCATCTTCTCGTTGATAAGAGACGTGTCCGGTTTTGGGTATGAGGCCAACATTATCGATTCGGAATCTATCACCTTGTCGAACGACATTTTCTCGCGTAGGAACGACCAGATTTCCTCCGTGATGAACGGCATTATCGGGTGCAGAAGTTTCAATATTGACGCTAATAAATATCCGCAGATGGATAAGGCGTCGTCTTTGCGTCGCTCGTCTTCGTCTTGATACAGATCCGCCTTTTTCGCCTCCACGTACCAATCGCAAAATTCGTGCCACGTGAAGTCATAAATGATGTGACAAGCCTCGTTGAAACGGTACGAGCTTATCGTGGCGTCCATGTCGTTAATAACGTGCTGTAATTTTGACAATATCCACTTGTCTTCCGCTTTCAATCGGTCAACGGGAGGAATCGTACCGACTAATTTGTCGGCCTTGATATTACCGATGAAGAAACGCGAGGCGTTCCATAATTTGTTCGCGAAGTTGCGCCCTATATCAAATGTGTCCTTGCTTAAAAATACGTCAGCGCCCTGCGCCGTAATCATCACCAAGGAAAAACGCAACGCGTCGGTACCGTAGGCGGAAATTATTTCCAGCGGGTCAATGGAATTGCCGAGCGATTTGCTCATTTTGCGTCCGGTTTTGTCGCGTACCGTTCCGTGTAAAATCACGTCCGTAAACGGTAATTTTCCCGTGAAGTGATAACCGGCCATTATCATTCTCGCCACCCAAAAGAAAAGTATTTCAGGCGCCGTCGCCAATGTGTCGGTCGGGTAGAATTTTTTCATGAACTCGTTCTCTTGCGGCCAACCCATCGTTGAGAACGGCCACAGCCATGAGGAGAACCACGTGTCTAAAACGTCGTCATCCTGCCTTAACGCCGTAGAACCGCATTTCGGACAACGGTCGGGCGTCTCCTCGCTTACGATAAGCTCCCCGCAACCGCAATACCAAACGGGTATGCGGTGCCCCCACCAAATTTGTCGCGAAATGCACCAGTCGCGGATGTTCTCCATCCAGTCGATATACGTCTTCTTCCATCTAACCGGATAAAAAGTGACTTCGTCATTTACAGCCGCCGCGAGCGCCGGTTCGGCGAGCGGTTTCATCCTTACGAACCATTGGTCGGAGTAGTACGGCTCAACGACTGTGTGGCAACGGTAACAGTGACCTACGGCGTGGGCGTGCTCCTCGATTTTCTCCACAAGCCCGGCGGCGGTCAAGTCCTCTATTATCGCCTTGCGGCAATCGAAACGATCCATCCCCCTATACTTTTCGGGAATATCGCCGGCCATTTTACCGCTACCGTCCATCACCTGAAGCGGTTCGAGATTGTGGCGTTGCCCCATACCGAAGTCGTTGGGGTCGTGGGCGGGCGTCACCTTGAC
>LIUJ01000026.1:10047-11163 GCA_001462255.1 Fibrobacteria bacterium GUT77
TCGTGGGCGGGCGTCACCTTGACCGCGCCGGTGCCGAACTCCCTATCGACGAAACCGTCCTCTATGAAGGGGATGATCCGGTCGGTCAGCGGTAGTTTGATTTTTTTACGCTTGATGTCTTTGTAACGCTCGTCCGCCGGATTGACGGCTACCGCTACGTCGCCGAGCATCGTCTCCGGGCGGGTGGTGGCCACGATAACGTAGCCGCTCCCGTCCTCGTAAGGGTAACGCAGATGGTAGAGCTTCCCGCCGATCTCCTTGTGTTCCGCCTCCTCGTCGGAGAGGGCGGTCCGGCAACGCGGGCACCAGTTTATGATGTACTTCCCCTTGTAGATCATCCCCTCTTTATACAGTTGGACAAATACTTTTCTTACGGCTGCCGACAGCCCCTCGTCCATCGTGAAGCGCTCCCGCTCCCAGTCGCATGAGGAGCCGAGCTTCTTTAACTGCGTGGATATGACGGCGTGATACTCCGCCTTCCACTTCCAAACCTCTTCAACGAAAGCCTCGCGTCCGAGCGTGTGCCGATTGCGTTTTTCTTTGGCCAATCGCCGCTCCACAACGTTCTGCGTGGCGATTCCCGCGTGGTCGGTGCCGGGCATCCACATGGCCTCAAAACCGTTCATGCGCTTGTGGCGGACGAGGATGTCCTGAATCGTGTTGTTGAGGGCGTGCCCGATGTGCAACACGCCGGTCACGTTGGGCGGCGGTATCACAACGCTGTACTTAGGCTTGGGCGACGCCGGATCGGCGTGGAAGTAGCCTTTTTGAAGCCAGTCGGCGTAGAGGCGGTCTTCTACCGCGGACGGGTTGTACTGTTTTTCCATAATTTATATCTCCTGTATTTTTACAAAATTTTATTTTTAAACACCGACATCATTGCGTTGGAAAATAACAATAACGTTTTTCAGCAAATTATCTAAGAGCTTTTTTCCAACGGTTTCAACATAATTCCATAGCCGAGCGTTATAGTCAATAGTAACTAATTGGTCAAGCAAAACAACGCCGGTTGTTTTTGTTTTTTCCAATGGGACATATAACGGATACTGCCGATGAGTGTTTGAAATCGGCGCGAATATGGCGATATTAGCGTAATCGCTTACAAGATGATGGCTT
>LIUJ01000027.1:0-322 GCA_001462255.1 Fibrobacteria bacterium GUT77
CTGATAGTGTTATCGTCTATCGGATTATACATAACTTCAAGAGGGTTACCGGCACGGTCAAAACCAATGACAGCGTACTTTTCAGGCAGCTCGCCAAGATCAGTATCGCATATTCTGTTCATGTAGGCGCAAAGAATATCTTCTTTGCTAATTCCATGCCGAAACGCCGATTCGTTGAACTCAACGATAACGCCCATAAGGAAAATATAGCATGAAAAAGATGAATAAGCAATAAGCCGGTATGGTTTATATATTTTATGAAAAATGATTACAGGAGTTCTATTACCGCAAAACTGCCCAAGGATTACAAGAATTTACTGCC
>LIUJ01000027.1:493-843 GCA_001462255.1 Fibrobacteria bacterium GUT77
GAATTTACTGCCTGATAGTAAAACAATTAGCCGAAAAATAGATATGCTATTTAACGATAAAAACAAGCAAGGTTGATGTAGGTAAGTAATGTCAAAGTCCACATTTCCAAGATAATAGAAAAACGGAAAAACCGCACTGTCGATTACGCTAATACGGGAAAAGTTTTCAGGAAGAAAATTTATGCCGTATGGTTCAATTTGCCAATGTATTCCCCGAAACTGCGGTAGCCAAAAAACTGCTCATGGGCTTAAGTTGGTCACATATCTGTGAACTTATCAGACTTAAAAACGAGAAAGCTCGTTTTTTTTACGCAAAAGACGCTGCTGCAAGAAACTTGGGTATTCGGGAA
>LIUJ01000027.1:988-1505 GCA_001462255.1 Fibrobacteria bacterium GUT77
GGGAACTGCGTAATCAAATCTCCAGAAAAGCCTATGAACGGCTTTATTGGGCTTTCGGTTACGTCGATCACCACATACTCAATTGTGCCGTCAGCCTCTTTTTTAAAAGTGGCTAAAGAGAGAGATATCATCCTCGTAATAGAGCCATCCAATATGCTCAAGCCCATCGGCGGCAAGATTTTTACGACCTTTGTCTATGTTAAATGCACTTAAAAGAATATTACCTATTAAGCCAGCCAGTCAGATCCATATTCTGCCTTTGCTTCGGCAAGGTTCCAGCCTGTTTTTATAAGAAAATCCGCTCCGAAATGCTATTTGGCAAATTTGGCAAGGTAAGGCTGTAAGGGAATCTGTTTTAACGTTCGCTCATATTCTTCAAATTTGCCTTGTTTTTTAAGGCTTGAGAAATTCGCCGAAGTATGCCATAATATAGTATGGCGGCACAAACAGCGGTTATTGGAGCGGGTGCGTGGGGAACGGCGGTTGCCAAAGTCATTGCGGAAAAAGGGAAAGATGT
>LIUJ01000027.1:1630-2337 GCA_001462255.1 Fibrobacteria bacterium GUT77
GGAAAGATGTTGACATCTGGAGCTTTGAAGAAGACACCTGCGATGACATCAACAAGCGTCACAGGAACTCCCGTTACCTGCCGGGGGTGGAACTGCCTGAGAATCTGCGGGCCAGCGCTAACCTTGTAGAGACAGCCTCCGGGCGTGAATTCCTCATTCTTGCTGTCCCTTCGCTTTTTTTACTGCAAACAACAAAGCAAATTCTTGACGCGCCCTCGATTCGGGAAGGAACAACCGCCATCGCGGTTCTGACCAAGGGGTTTCTGTCAACAGATAAAGGGCCGCGGCTTATACTGGAAACTCTTGAGGATTACCTTCCGGGTTTTTACCGGCAGTCCCTTGTGTACATAGCCGGGCCAAGCCATGCCGAAGAAGTTTCGCGGGGCAAGATCACAGGACTTATCGCGGCCAGCGAAAACGCGAAGAACTCCATCCGGTTTCGCGATCTGCTAAAGAGCAAGGGCCTGTTTGTTTTTTCATCGTTTGATGTGCGCGGGGTTCAGGTGGCAGCAGCCGCCAAAAACGTCATCGCCATCGCGTTTGGGATGCTGGACGCTTTTAAAACAATGGACGGTAACAACGGCGGCGCTTTAGGGTATACGAATCTGTTCGGCGACGGAACGGAATCCCTGCTTTTGGCTGCCGGCCTGAACGAGATACAAAGCCTGGGCAAGGCGATGGGTGCTACCCATCCTGAAACTTTTACT
>LIUJ01000027.1:2598-2924 GCA_001462255.1 Fibrobacteria bacterium GUT77
AAAGAGATCATCGAGAAAAAAATCCTTGAACCGTTTAAGAACCTTGACGATCTTCTGGCGCGTATAAACGATGTCGGTTATCTGCCGGAAGGCCTCGCGGCGGCAAAGTATGTCAAGGTTCTTGCGGAAAAACACAAGCTCAAAATGCCCATTGCCACAGGCGTGTATAATATTTTAAACCGCGAGATTGAGCCGGTTGATTTTCTGGAGAATTTCCTGAACGGGCTTGGTCATTAAAAGGAAAATATGTTTGACAAATTAACGCAAAAAGTTACCGACGCCCTGCGCTTTGTCGCCGGGAAATCAACCATCAGCGAAAAAAATAT
>LIUJ01000027.1:3079-3362 GCA_001462255.1 Fibrobacteria bacterium GUT77
TATTGAAGACGCCGTTGATGCCATCAAGATGGCGCTCCTGGAAGCGGATGTCAATCTGCGCGTGGTCAGACGTTTTGTCAATTCCACCATTGAAGAGGCAAAAGGCGAGAAGGTTCTGCGCGCCGTGGATCCCGGCCAGCAGTTTGTCAAGATTGTCCATGACAAGCTTGTAACATATCTGGGCGGAGGAGATCCCGAAGAGTGCAAACTAAAACTCCGGGGGCCGGACGTTATTTCCACAGTGCTGATGCTGGGTTTACAGGGTTCAGGTAAAACCACCAGT
>LIUJ01000027.1:3623-3753 GCA_001462255.1 Fibrobacteria bacterium GUT77
GCCCCGCCGCAATGGAACAGCTTGTCGTGCTTGGCGGACAGATAGGCGTGCCGGTTCATCGTGAGGATGGAGCGACGGACAGCGCAAAAGTCTACAAAAACGCCCTTACATGGGCAAAGCAGAATTTGAT
>LIUJ01000028.1 GCA_001462255.1 Fibrobacteria bacterium GUT77
CGGCACGAACCATTTTTTGACGCGAAGTTTTTCCGTGACGTCGTCGCCCTCGTTCAGACCGGCGAGGTCGGGGTAGGACGAGTACGGTACAAGCAACCCTTGCGAGAGTTGTCCGCGCATTTTGGCGGTGCGGATTCTAAAACCCTCGCCGTTGTCGGCGTTGTTCTTGTAGGAGGATTTGCGCAAGAACTCGTAGCGCTCCTCTATCGGGAGGAAGCTGTCTACTTCAAAGTAGACGCCGAGGTCGCCCTCTTTGAACTCGCCCTTTTTGACTACGCACTGCCAGCCCATAACGTGCGCGGTTTCGAGGAAGTCCGAGTCGGGGATGGGGGTTATCTTCT
Source organism: Fibrobacteria bacterium GUT77 (assembly GCA_001462255.1). Classification (GTDB taxonomy): domain Bacteria; phylum Fibrobacterota; class Chitinivibrionia; order Chitinivibrionales; family Chitinispirillaceae; genus GUT77. The sequence goes on from LIUJ01000028.1 coordinate 342, forward strand.
TTACCCGCCGGATTGTGACCAATGCCCGCATATTGATACCCTCCTATAGATAAATAACATCAAAATCTGTTTCATCATTCAAAATAATATATGCCGTTTAAAAGCCGCCAAAAGCTAATGCGCTACCGTCCTCGTCGTTACGCCTACCGCTCTCAATGTCGCGTTAATCGCCGTTTCCTCAACCGTTTTGTTTTACACCCAGCAACTCCTTTCCCGCCGGAGCCAAAAGCGGTTCTATCTCCGACCGCGGTATAACGATGTCAAAACCTCCGGCTACGCCCGCCGCTATTTGATATTTATCCCAGTAGAAACCGACGCCGTCTTTCTCAAAAGACACCTCGTACGTCTTATCCTTCAGAGACTTTTCCAAATCTTCGTTGTTGATATCGCCGTAACGCTCGTCGCGCTCAAGATATTTTATTATGAGGTTCGTAAGTTCGGCGTCGGCGTCGGCTTTGAACAAATCGCCGTGCGATAGGAGCTTCAGCGTTTGGGCATTGATAACGTAACGCTTCGTGTTGTTGGAACAACTCGCGCTGCAACCGTCATAGGCACGGTTGATGAGTAGGTACTTACCGGTTACATCCCACTCAATCCGCTCGCCGTATGAGCCGAATGTCTCTTCGGAAAACTTTTGCTTCAGGTTGTCTAAGTACGCCTCTACCGTCATTCCGTCATATAGGAGGCTGTCTAAGAATGCCTTTACGCGTTGTTTTGAGGACGCGTCGGCGCTCTTATATTTAAGTAACTCGAAGGTTGCGGTAAAGGTTTCATCCGCCCCCTTAAACTCTTTTGACACGATTTCAAAATCGTTCTTTGTGATTTGCTCGCCGGTGGGGGTATTGGCGCAAAAAGTAACCCATAGTAAGGATAGCGTCAACAAGACAGCCGGACCGCCGAAACGACTTTTTTTCATTTTTACCTCCCTATAAAGAATGGTTTAGTGTGTTAATGCGGCGGTAACCGTCGCGTCGTATACATACATAATATAATATTGGCGTGGTAAAAAATCAATGTTTTTTATGTTCCGTTCAACGCCTTAGGAGGCTACTATTGGATTGCGACTCGCACTCCCATAGAAGTTGCGCCGCAATCCTGTTGTCGGGATCAATGCGCAGTAGCGCCCTAAAATCCGATATCGCGGACTCCTTGTCGTTCATATTGTAATACGTCCGGCCCCTATAGAATAATGCATCCGCGTTGTCGGGTTTGATCTTCAATGCCGCGTTGAAATCCGCGACGCAACCGCGGTAAGAACCGTCTATCTGTTCGCGTACTATGCCGCGATAAATGAAGGCCTGATAATCGTTGGGAGAGAGTTTTATCGCCGCGTTGTAGTCTTCAAGCGCGGCATTCAGTTTTTTGCTCTTGTGGTACGCGAGTCCGCGATCCCGTAACGCCAAAGAGAAATCGGGATTAATCTTCAGCGCGGCGTTGTAGTCGGCAATGGCCTGATCGTAGCGCCGCATATCGTAGTGCGCGTAGCCGCGGTTATATAAGGCTTCGTAGTAGTTCGGTTTGATTTTGAGCGCCGCGTCGTAGTCGGCGAAGGCGAGAGCGTTGTCGCCTTTCTTGTCCCTATGACGATACGCGAGCCCGCGATTGTTCAGGGCGACGTGGTTGTTCGGCCTAACGGCTAGCGCGGTGTCGTAGTCGGCGATTGCCTTGTCGTATTCACCCTTGTCGTCGTAGGCGGCGCCGCGATTGTTTAAAGCCTCGTAGTAGTCGGGTTTGAGCCGCAACGCGGCGTTGTAGTCGGCGATTGCCCGGTCGTGCTCGCCCAAAAGGGAATACGCCCAACCGCGGTAAAAACACGCCATCGGCAGATTCCAATTTATAGCGAGCGCCTGATCAAGCTCACGAATAGCCCCGTCGTACTTTCCCTCCCGCAACAAGTCCATGCCCCTGTTGAGATACGCGAGAGCGGCGTCGGACACGTTGGGGCGCTTGTCTTTGGGCGGCAGGATACCGGCCAGCACGGGGTCTTTGAGGCTCACCCGCGCCGTGTACATCGTAAGCAACTGTGCGTCGCGAACCGCTATCACCCGCAAACGCAATTGTCCGAAACCGGCGAAGCAGTGGAACGCGCCGGTAATTACGGCGTCCGCTCCCAAGTAATGTCCGACGCCCACTATCTCCTTATCGTCGACGATACCGGACATCTGAAACTTATGCTCGTTGTCGACGGCCGAAAGCGCCGCGCCCCGTTCCAAGACTTTAAAACTCTTATTCTTGACAAGGCCGGCGGACAACTCGTCGGCAATAAATCCCTCAACCTTACGCGAAGGCGCCTCAATGCCGGCGACGGCGATATGCGCAAATCCGTGAGCGTGCACGCCGATAGCGAGAGCGGCGTCGGCAAGGGCGGCGTCGAGGTTTACGAGGTTCGGGACGGCGGACGCCGACGGAGCGCCGACGACCTGCGCCGTAACGTGCTTAGCGCAACAACACAAGAACGCGAGGGCGCAAAGACTTAGCGTTGGAATGAATTTTTTCTGGTTCAATGAAACACATCTCCTTAGTTTGGATGAAAATAGTCGGTAAAACGGAAACGACGCAAAGTCGATACATATTGGTAAAATATAATAAAAAATTATCTATCGCGCAACGGGGTAACGCAAAAAATTACATTTTTTTCGCATGCGCAACCGTTTTCAAAAAGACAATCGTGCGATTCGGTTGCGGCGTTATCGCGATAAGGGGCTGTTGCATTGTGGGAATAACGTATTAAGGAGTGCCGTTATGAACGACGCTATTATGTTTGGATGGCCTGCGGCAACCCGACCGGAAAACTTTTTTGTATGATTTAGGCCACCTATTTATTATATTATTGAATAACGGTCAAGTTTTATATGATGAGCCATCGTCGCCGTATATGCGTCGTCAGGTAATGACGTAAGGAGCTGGACTATGTTTTTTGGGGGGAACTATATATTTGAGTCCACAAGTGATACCCCCTCATCATTATACCCCCGAATTGTTCCGAATTTTATCAAATTGTCGTTTGCGATGTCGTGTAAGTCGTGTTTTACGTGTTAGTCGAGACTAATCGTGAGTCGTATTGTGGATTTAAGTATATAAATCCCATTTTTATTCGCTGATAAAACAACGGCTTCTCATCGTCGTTCTCGCCGGCATTTTGTTTATGTTGTACGCTTTCTTGTATGTAATTCTGCAAAGAGAGGATTCCGCCCTGCTTTTAGACAGCATATTCCTATTCGCGATTTTGGGCGTAGTGATGTTTGTGAAGTCGTCCCTATCCGCCTGAACGGACGATTTTGGATTTTAGGCTCTACCCGGCGGTCGACGACTGATCCCCCCCGCCGTCGCGTCAGTGGTCGGTTACCACCCCGACATTATTTTTATTTTGCATTTGCGTCGCCGATTGATTATATTATATGGGGACGGTACACCATAACAAAGGAGGACGCCGTGACAACATTGGTAATTGACAGAGGTATTTTGCCGGAATCGTTAGCAACGCTTTTCCGCACGCCGCGCGTAAAAGTACATCAACGAGAGAACGGCGGCAAGGCTACCATTACGCCGGTCATTGACCCCGCCGACTACGATAACGAGACCGACTATTTGAACGCTATCCCCGGAATGATGGATAAAATAATGGCCGGAATCAACGCGCCTGAAGACGAGTGGGAAGAGGTGCCTGAAGACTGGATTGACCGAAGTGTATAGAATAGAATGGGCAAAACAAGCGCGTAAGGACGCAGTCAATATTGAGCGTGCCGAACTAAAAAAACAAGTAACCAAGATATTGGGAGTTGTGGCGCGTAACCCATACCTGACGGCAAGTGCCACGCTCGTCCGGTACGAATAACTTTGCTTATAATTATCCCACTTGAACGATTTTTGACGCGTTAATCACACCCATTCAATAAATATACATAAAAACCGGCTTGCCCGCCCGTCTTTTTCGGTGTCGAAAACCTTTTCCGTACTTTGGGGAGGGGATTTTTTATATCGTGATAGTGGCGCGATTTATATTGATTGACGTGGGGATTAACTGTCAAATAAGTCAAACAAGGGGCTTTTTTGTATGAACATGGCTATTATGT
>LIUJ01000029.1:0-1421 GCA_001462255.1 Fibrobacteria bacterium GUT77
GCGGCAGAAGTTTAAGAAGATATGCCCCGCCACGCTCGGCAGCGCGTCGCGGATAAGCGGGGTGACGCCGGCCGACGTGTCGGTTTTGGCGATGTATTTGTTGAAACAAAAACCTAAAACAAAAAACGTAGGATGAAACGCAATGGATGAATCGACGGATGTTTTTATGGAGCGCGCAAAGCATACCTACGAGCCGAAGGCGTTGGAGCGTCTCGGTTTGGCGCCGGAACCGGAGCAGCGGGATAAGATTCTGACGTTTTTGAGCATGGTGCTAAGGGATAACGCGGTGGAGAAGTTTGTGCCGGAGGCGGAAGAAAAGCAGTTGTTTTTGCGTCATTTTTGCGATTCGATACAGTCTTTGTTGCTCTTTGGGTATAAGAGGGGGGCGCTTTTGGTCGACATAGGGTCGAGCGGCGGGTTTCCGCTTGTGCCCATACGAATATTTCGCCCCGACTTATCTTACATTATAGTAGAGCCTAACCGTACTAAGGCGGCGTTTCTTGAGAGGTTGGTGGGGGCGCTGGGGTTTGAGAACATGACGGTGTTCGCGGGCAAGCCGGAGGGTTTGTCGCTTGATAGGAAGGCGGATTACGTGATAGGCCGCAACGTGGGGATGTTGCATAAGTTTGCCCAGACCGCCCGCCCGTTGCTCGCGGAGGGGGGGCGCGTGTATGCCTACAAGACGAAGCAGTTTGCGGCGGAGCTAAACGCGTTAACGGAGAACAAGGAGCGGGACAACCTGACGGTTCGGGAGATAGCCCAGTACGAACTCGGTAGCGTGGCGCAGGGGTTAAGTTTGGTGGCTATGGAGTTCATAAATTAAATCCGGTTATGGGCGGTTGCTTTAGCAAAAATAAAATTGAAAATATCTATGAGGCGCGGGTGTGGAATAAAGTATATTATGATAATCAATAAAGGTACGCGCCAAAAATTATACGCGTTGCGCGTGCACAAATGTGGAAAACCGCGAATAACGCGGCTAAGCGCTATGGAACGCCGTAGGTTTTACGGAAGAAATAGGGCGTAAATCGCCTAAAAAGAACGATATACGACAAATATTCCCAAAAATAGACGTTTTCTGACGGTAGCTACATGCTTTGTGGATAAGTTGTGGATAACGTGGATAAAACGTGTTGATAATGTAGACGGGAGAGGCTTTGTGGCGGCAAAGATCATCGCTGTTTGCAACCAAAAGGGTGGGGTGGGTAAGACGACCACCGCCATCAACCTCGCCGCGTGCCTCGCGACCTTGGAGTATAGGACGCTCGTTGTGGACATGGACGCCCAGTCGAACGCCACGGCGGGGCTTGGATTCGACAAGAACGAGCTTGAGTTGTCCATGTACGACGTTATTACGGAGCGCGAGCTTGACGGGAAGCCGGTAACGATTCGAGACGTACGGGTTTCCGTGAGTTTTATGA
>LIUJ01000029.1:1683-13338 GCA_001462255.1 Fibrobacteria bacterium GUT77
GATTCGCCGCCCTCGCTTGGGCTTGTGACGGTAAACGTTCTTGTCGCGGCGACGTCGGTTCTTATCCCGGTTCAGTGCGAGTATTTCGCGCTTGAGGGGTTGGCGGCGCTTTTCGACACGATTCTTAGGGTGCAGAAGCAACTCAACCAAAAGTTGGTTATTGAGGGGGCGCTTCTCACGATGTACGACGGCAGGCTCAACTTATCGCGAGAGGTGGCGGAGGAGGTGCGGTCGTACTTTCAAGGCAAGGTCTTTGAGACGGTGGTCATGCGGAACGTAAAACTAAGCGAGGCGCCGTCGGTGGGCAAGCCGATTATACATTACGACATAATGTCGCCGGGCGCGAAGAACTATCTCTCGTTGGCCCAGGAGATAATGCGGAGGAACGGCGCGCAATGAATGCCGTAGCGACAAAACGCAAGGCGCTGGGCAGGGGTTTGGCCAACCTCATCCCTACGGGGCTAACGGAGGCCGACGGAAACGACGGCGGAGAAATACATTTCGTAGATATAAACGCGATAGACCCGAATCCGTACCAGCCGCGTACGGATTTTGACGAAAGCGAGATAGCAGGTCTGGCTGAGAGCATAAAAAATCAGGGATTGCTCCAGCCGATAGTGTTGCGGAAAAAGGGGATACGCTACGAGATCATCTCCGGGGAACGCCGCTTCAGGGCGTTTCAGCATTTGCGCAGGGATACGGTTCCGTGCTATGTGCGGGGCAACGTTTCCGACAATGAGATGCTCGAACTCGCGCTTGTGGAGAATATCCAGCGCGAAGAGTTGAATGAGATAGAAAAGGCGATTGCCTATAAAAAGCTCCTTGAACAGTGCGGCTACACGCACGACGCCCTCGCCCAAAAGGTGGGCAAGAGCCGGGCGGCGGTCACGAACTCGATGCGTTTGCTGAACCTGCCGGCGGAGGTTCAGGAGATGGTTCGTAAGAACCGAATAAGTATGGGGCACGCGCGGGCGGTGCTCGCCGTTGACGGGGAAGCGGCGCAACTTGAGGCGGCGCGACGAATTTTGCAAGACGGCCTAACGGTTAGGGATGTTGAGAGCATAGTTAAGGCCGATAAGGAGGGCGGAAGCGCCGTTGATAAAGCGAAACAACCGGCGGCGACGACCGCGGCGCCGGAACCGGAGGAACGGGTAGAGGATCCGAATGTCGCCCACGCGCTTGAGCAACTGCGCTACAGATTCGGTACGCCGGTACGGTTGAGATCCGCCGGGGAGGGTAAGGGACGTGTGGAGATAGAATATTTCGGCGAGAACGACTTGGCGAGGTTACTCGAAATATTGCTCGGCGGGGCATAGGGATATCGGATTGTTGAAATATTAAAATATTAGAGTGTGGATAACTTGTTGATTTGTTGGAAAATGTTGTTATTGACGGGATAAATACGTGGAAAATCAACGTGTTACGCGGGAGCGGGTATGTCGGTGGGTTATTTTGAGTAACGCGGGCGGTGTGGATAACCGGTTGATAACGAAACGAGAAGCGGCAGTTAACCTATAAATATTTAATAGCGTTGATAATGTGTTTGGGGACAAAAAGGTTTTGATTTGTAGGGTATGGGGTATATGAAAAAGAAGAGCGGGAGTTACGGCGACAGTAACGCCTATACGTTTATGTTTTTTCCGGAGGGAAGGGGTAGCCCTTTTACCCTACGGGTGCACCGCTACATCATATACATGACGGTAGCGTCTATAGTTGTGCTATTGCTTGGCCTTGCGGTGTTGCTCTACAAGGCGGGGGATATTGCCGTTAAATTGCAGTTGGTGCGGGATTTGAAGATGGAGAACGCCCGGCTTCACGAGCATAGCAAGGATCTTGAAATATCGTCGCAGAAGATTGTGGGCATAGACAGCATGACGGCGTATTTGCGTCGGCTCGCGAAAGTCGCGGATATCAAGGAGGGGATTGCCCCGTCTCCGGTTGCGGCGGTTCAGGCGGGCGCGGAGCGGTCCGACGGTTTGGTTGTGCGTACCGGAACAACGTCGGAGTTTGCTGTCTCGGTTCCGAATATCATGCCGGTAACGGGGTGGATTACTAAACATTTTTCTAACGACCAAGCGGCGCCGCACTTAGGCATTGACATCGCCGCGACAAGCGGTACGCCGGTAAAGGCGACGGCGACGGGAGCGGTGGAGGATGTTCGCAACGACAAATACTATGGGATGATAGTGGAGGTTCGCCACGAAAACGGTTTTTTGACGCGCTACGGACATTGTTCGCAGATACTCGCGTCGGTCGGCGATAGGGTAAACAGGGGGCAGACGATAGCGTTGGTCGGAAGTACCGGCCGCTCTACGGCGCCCCACGTGCACTACGAGGTGATGAAATACGGAAAACACGTTGACCCGATGGACTTCATCGGCACGCATAAACAGTAAGGAGGGAGTCATGGACAAGAACGGAAAGGGCCTCTTGAACATTATCGGCACGGGGAGCGTCTTTGAGGGAACGATCAACGTTCCCCACAGCATCCGTATCGACGGCGCGTTCAAAGGTAGGCTCCAAACGGCGGAGTCGATCACTGTCGGCGAGACGGGTGTCTTGGAAGCGGAGATAAGGGCGCAAAACGCGTTTATCTTCGGAAAAGTGATAGGGAATCTGTACATTGACGAGCGCGTGGAGCTCCACTCCTCGGCGGTGGTGATCGGCGATCTCCACGCGAAAGAGTTGGTCGTTAGGGAGGGCGCGATCTATCACGGCCACTGCTCAATGCAGAAAGGGCAACAGGTCGCCGTAGAGGCGGCAAACGAAAAGAAAGAAAAAGAACGCGAAAAGGACAGAGAAAGAGAAAAGGACATTTAACTGAATCAATCGCCTAAGCCGGGACGCGGCGCGTACGGCGTAGGCATAAACAAATCAGACTACGGAGCCTTCCGATGTCATTTGAAAAATTTGATAGGGACGAATTCCTGTACATCAGGTACAGCCAAGACGCGATCTCCGACAAGGAGTATTTGAAAAACGCCTTGATCGCGGAATCGTCCGCCGGTAAGAGGAGAGATACCGTGCTGGAGTTCACAAGCGCCACAATCTTGTACTCCGTAGAGATCGGCATGATTGTGCAATTCCTGAAAACTCTAAACGGCACCGGACGCTTCTTGCGCTTGGTCGCGTCAAACTACGTCTGCGAGATGCTGGTTACAATGAACATACACAGGATACCCAACCTAATCCTATACAACAACATGGACGCGATAAAGGAGCACTACCCAATGGTTGATTTTGAAGAATTTGAGTACGGAAATACGGAAACGGGCGAAGGGGTTTAAACTCGAGGGGATACGTTAAAAACATCCTTATTCTCCATAAACACCGCGTCCTCCCCGTCTCCGTAATAGCCTATTTTAACGGCCTCTTCCGTGAATCCGCACTTTTCGTAAAGGCGTATCGCGGAGAGATTTGAGCGCCTAACCTCCAAATACGCGCGCCTCGCGTTTCCGGCGGCCGCCGTTCGCATCAATTGATTTATCAAAGACGCGCCCACCCCCATATTCCTATAGCGTTCGCCCACGGCGACTTCGAGTATGTGCAATTCGTCTAAAATCAACGAGGAACAGGCAAAACCGATTATATCGCTTTCTTGATTTTCCGCCACCCAAAAAACGGAATACGGATTTGACAAACCGCTCGCGATACCGTCGCGGGTCCACGGATTTTGACTGCAGGCCAGCTCTATGGCGTGGATTCTATCAATATCGCTTGAGACGGCGGGCCTAAGGGGCGTCATAGGTAGGCTGACCGATATCCGTTCCAGGGTCGGCTTCGTCCGTCGCCGATTCCCCCGTCTCCGTAGGCACAGATTGCTCCGTTGGCGCCGATTCCTCAGCCGGTACTACCGATTCGTCTTCCGTCGCCGTCGCCGCGGATTCACCACTTGACACGTTCTCTTCCTCCGCTGACGCGGATTCTTCTTCCGCCGGTACGGACTCATCCTCCGTTGACGCAGATTTCTTCATAGGTACGATTTTGACCTCATCTTTAACCGTCGACACCTTCCCGCGCCCGCCCATATTGTAGGTGAACCCCATGCTCCACTTCATCTCGTAGTCGTCGACAAAAACCGTAGGCGTAAACGCCGCGTCAAAAGACAGCCTGTCTATGTTAAAACCTATACCAAAGGACATAACCTCGTTCTCCCAGCCGATCCGTTTTCCTACCCGCAAACTTATGTACGGCAACGCCTTTACCTCAACTCCTACGGGGGCGCTAAACGTTCCGTCCTCGTCTCTGTACGCCAAGTCCGCGGCTACGGTATAGGGGATCGACCACCGCGTATCCGACCACGCGGCGCCGACTCTGGCAAATACCGGAACGCGCCCGTCACGCCAACGCGACTTGTCTCCGGCAAACCCGTTGCTCCAGCCTACCCCGTTCATCCACGCCGCGCCCAAACTCAGCTTGTCGTCCAACAGCTTATATCCTACCCCAAGGCTCAACGCGAACGCGCCGTATGTGCTACCCACCCAAACGCGGTCCTCCGCCATGCTTAAGGCCACGCCGACCGCGGTGTTATCGCGGATGTACCCAACGCTTAACGCTCCAATGGTTGTACCGCTCGACGCGACCGCGCCCAAACCGCGCTCGTCGCTCATCTGAAAATCGACGGCGCTTGAAAAGAAGCCAACGGCGCTGAACCACTCCGTAAAGAGCGCCGCGGTCTCTATGCCGCCCCTATTCACCTCACCTGGCATTTGGCCGAACTCCGCGGAGGCGTATGAAGATCCCGTCGGCGAAAAGAACGGTTGCACCGGATTGTAGTAGCGGAAACCGTACCCGTAGAGCGCCGTACCTACGGACCCCATGCCGATGTTTTTGGGGCTTAAGGGCTCCTCGAACATGAGGAAGCCGTAGCCGCGGTTACGCGGAGAGTTGTCGACGGTGCCGTAGTCGTTAACGTTGTTTTGGGCGTAAACGCGGGCGGCGGGCGTCGCGATGAGTATTGTAGACAGAAATAACGCGGTGATATTTTTCACAATAAGTCCCTTTTGATGAAAAACCGACCTTACGGACAAAACCCACCGCCTATAAATTTACATTATCGCGCCGGGCAATAGCAAATATCTCATAATATTACATAGCCGCCGTAGGCTACGACGCGTTCGGGCTCCGACCGTTTTTTTTTGACGCCAACGCCTCCTTAAGCCTTCGCGCCGACTCCTCTGAGAACCCGCGCACGCCGGCGATCTCTTCCGCCTCCGCCGCCGTCAGGCGCTTAAGCGAACCGAAGCGCTCCAATAACAACCGCGCCCTGACGCTTCCGATTCCCGGCAAATTTTCCAAATCGGAGCGGGTGAACTGCTTGCCGCGGACTTCGCGGTGGAATGTAATCGCGTACCGGTGTACCTCGTCGCGAATGCGCTCCACCAACTTACGCGCCGGGTGCGTCTCCGGCAACGATAGCGGTTCCGACAAACAAGGTGAGAATAAAATCTCCTCTTTCTTGGCTAACGACACTATAAGCGGAGGGTCGTCAAATTCCTTTAGCGCTTCCATAGCCGCGTGTAATTGTCCTTTGCCGCCGTCAATCAGCAATAGATCGGGGAAGGCGCTCCCCTCGTCGCGCAGACGCCTTAACCGCCGCGAAACGGCTTCCATCATCATCGCGAAGTCGTTCTGCCCCTCAACGGATTTTATCTTGTACCGACGATAGCCGGACTTGTTTGGAATCCCGCCCTTAAACTGCACCATACCGGCTACGGCGAAAGACTCGCCGAGGTTGGAGATGTCGAAGGCTTCTATGACGACCGGCGGGCGCGGCAAGGCGAGCGCTTTTTGCAAATCGTCGACATCCTGAGAGGCGTTCGGCGGAGCCTTTTGCGATAGGTAGGCTTGGGCGTTCTTCTCCGCCATGGATACCAATATCTTTTTATCGCCTTTTGTGGGAATGGTTACCAAAACTTTGTCGGGATCGCTCATATCAAACCAATTCTGCAAAACCTTCCGTGAAAATCCCGCATCGTCCGGCACGATAATTTCCTCCGGTATCTCCATATCCTCCAACGTATAAAATTGCGTGACGATACCGTCGTTGCCCTCCGACGAAAATTCCCATTTGTCGCGTTTGAACAAAAAATTACGCGCCGCCATAAGCAACCCGTCCCTGAAGTGCAGTACGGCCATCGATATGTCCCTGTCGCCCCTCGCGATGCCGAACACGTCGCAATCTGCGTCGGAGAGCTTCAAGTCTACCCGTTGTCGCGGTCGCGACGCCTCCCGTATCAGCTTGATTTGGTCGCGCAACCGAGCCGCCTCCTCAAAGCGCAGTTCCGCCGCCGCTCTCTCCATCCGTTCCTCAAGCTCTTTGGTGAGGCCGCCGCGCCTCCCGTTGAGAAAACGTCCCAAGTCGCCCACGTTGCGCCGGTATTCGTCAACGCCGATTAAGCCGGCGCACGGGGCGCTGCAACGCTTCATCGAATGGTTGATACACGGACGCGTTGCTTTTTTTAAAGGAAGCTTTTTGTCGCAATTGCGCAACAAAAATATGCGTTTGGCGAAATCCGCCATACGGCGCATAGTAGTTACGTCGGTATACGGGCCGTAGTATTTCGCGCCGTCGCGTTCCACGCGGCGCACTACCAGCAGGCGCGGGAACGGTTCGTCGACCGTTACCTTCAGGTACGGATAGTGCTTGTCGTCCCGCAACTCAATATTGTATTTCGGCTTGTGTTTGCGGATGAGGTTGGCTTCAAGTATCAGCGCCTCAGCCTCTGTGTCGGTGAGAATTAGGTCGATGTGGTCCAACAAGCGCAGCATTCCGGGAATTTGGGCGCGGTCTTCGTGGTCGCTCATAAAATAAGAACGGACGCGGGAGCGCAGGTTGACCGCCTTGCCCACGTAGAGCAGGTTGCCGGCTACGTCTTTCATCAGATAGACGCCGGGGGTCTCCGGAAAACGGGACGTGTCCGCCAACAGTTCTTGTAACGTGCTCATCGTAATTTATTTTCAGCTTCTTAGTGCCTACTTTTTTGCGTATTGATACTTCCTGGATTACTTCGTCGCTTCGCTCCTCGTAATGACGTCATCGCGAGCGTAGCGAAGCGATCCGGATTATTTTTAGCATATGCGTCAACTCTTACGACAAATGCAGGTTAGATATCCGACATACTTCAGGCAACCCATCCTATAGAATGTATTGATCTCGTTATTCACCGCCGCCTTCATCGCGCCGGAGCAAAAGTATCCCGCCGTGTCGGATTCTCTCTTTACCAAATGACCGTAGTAATTATCCCAATTATTAGGCGACGAGAGGCCGATGTACTGCAATTCTAAGGTAGCGTCTTTTATCAATTCCCTATAAGCGTCTTCGGAGAGCGTTTGTTTTTCAGGGTTGCCGTAGACTTGGCTCACGGCGGCGGGGACTTGTTCCGTCGTATAGACTATATCCGCGAAAGCCGCAAACGCCCGCGGCAACAACCATTGCCCTATCACGTCAAAAAACGGTTTTCTCACTGACGATTTTAGGAAACCGCCTTCCGCGACGACCAAGTCAAACGGCGCGTCGGCGTAGCCGGCCTCAAACGGATTCCCGACGTCGACGGTTACCAAATGGCCTACCCCGTTGCGTTCGCACAACGCCCTCGCTTCCTCGGCAAGCCCGCGGCGCGTTTCCACGGCTACTATCCTGCAACGGAACTCCCTTGCGACCACGGCCGCCCCCGCCCCGCACCCGCACCCCAAAATCAATACGCGGCTCGACGGGCTGACGGCGCCGAACCGCGCGGCGGCAATAACGAATTCCCTTCCGGCGGGAGAGAGAAAATTATAGTTGGGGTCGGTTATCATATATCATAACCTATCTGTATTTTATAGAAATTTCCATATATCATCAACTAACAAACAATCCAATGTTCTGATGTTTTCTTTAAGTATCAAGTCTGAACACATCACCGGCCTTAAATCACAATAATATACGCCGTCCAACGGATTCAACTTTACTGTATAGCCCTTAAAATGCCCTGTGAGAAATGTCGTATTAACACCAAACTTAGGCAGTTTTCCCTTTCTTTGAACATCATGTAAAAATACGGCAAAATGCGGGGTTTCAATATTGGTTAAGCGATTATATAAAAATTTATCCATAAATATCTTGTCTAACCTATCTTTGCTGGACGTTTTTACAGAACCTATCGCTTTTAACTCATCGTTTTTTTCAATAATTAAATCATGTTGATAAACCATTTGAAACAATTCTTCTCCATTAACAATAACAGGTACGGGTATAATACCATCCCTCACCGATATCCCCAATTCAACAAGAACTAGTCGAATATAACGTTCAAATAAATCACCGTTTATCTTTCGTGCGGTATTACTTTCGCCTGTTGGTAGCGCATCTAACGTCGCACCTATCGATTGTTGACAAGTATAAATAAACTTATTTATTGTTTTTCGTGTTTCACGATCTCGACTTATATCCTTTATATGTTTAATCGCGTATGCAAAGGTGTTTTTTGATTTAGAAAAGTCATTTATTGAAATCAACAAGTCTCCGTTAATAGGACGCGTTACATTAAAATTACCGTCTTTTTTGTATTGAAAAAAACGATATTGCGTTTCATTTTGCGAAACAATAACCGCCTGTAAGTTATCATAAATAAACGCCAAATATTCTTCACAAAAGCAAGAATAGTCTTCAAGAGTTCTGAAGTTCTCTTTATTTTTGGCAGTCATCAATAATTGAGATAATTTCATCGTATTGATTCTCGCCTTCTTGCGTTCAGTCTATCGTATTCGATCCATTGGGTAATAGTTCGACAAGCAACATTGTCAATTCTTGAAATCGCCAATTTGTTGTATTCTTCATTCATCTCACAACCGATCCATTTTCGCCCAAGTTGTTCGGCAACAACCAACGTTGTGCCCGAACCGGAAAACGGATCTAAGACTATATCCTCTTGATTACTTGACGCCAGTATTAATTTGCGTAATAATTCCTCAGGTTTTTGAGTCGGATGTTCAGTTTTTTCCCCCATACCGTTACACGTAGTAGGTATTTCAATCACATCTTTAGGCTTGGCTCCCATCGGATGCGGCTTCCATAAATTAGAGTTCTTTTTACCATTACCGTACTGACTCGTTTCAGCTTGCGGGTGTTCCGGGTATTTTAGTGTGTGCTCACTATATGGAATCCGAATATCATCAATATTCATCGTAAATTGTTTCGATTTCCGCAAATGTAATATGCTTTCATGTGAGCGTCCCCAATCACATCCAAGGTTTGCCTTATTTCGGTAATACCATATCAACCATCTGCAATCTGAAAAAAATCTCATCGCCGGATGTTTCAAATCCGCTAAGATCTCACTAAACCCGCATATATATAGCGTACCGGTCGGCTTTAAAATACGGGACGCTTCGGAAATCCAGTCCAACGACCAACGAATGTACTGCTCTTGCGAATCAAATTTATCCCAATCCGCTTTTTGAATATTATAGGGAGGATCGGCGAATATCAAATCCATAGAACCTGTTTTGAGCATTTTTAACCAATGAAGGCTATTGCCGGAAAACAACAACCCGTTTTTCCGGCTATATGTCGGTTCTGAAATCCCTACCATAGTCCTGTCAACCGCATGGTCATAAATATTTGATGCATCAAGCGGATAATTGTCTATTTCTTTATCAAACAAAAAAATAGGCTCTTCCTTGACGGCTGTTTTAATCGGCATACAATCCTCCAATATATTTGTCAATTCCACCTAACGATAATCAACCGGTATTCACCCAACATAACACTTTTATACACTGACTAGCGTATCTTCAAGAACAGCAGTAGCCCTCCGATCAAAAGCCCCACCGGCGCTATGTGGAAGCGCCACGTTACCTTTAAGTTACGGATTTCTGCCTTCAATTAAGCAGTCCATTCTTTCCCGCAAACTTTTTTTTGTATCAATAATGCTTTTTACCTCGTCGGAAATCCGCTTGATTTTATTCGCATCCCTATGAATCGGCAAACGTAATTCGTAAAACCGTTCGCCAATCGTTGAAATCGTGCCTTGAACAAATGTGTATTTTGCTATTTGTTTTTGTACAATGGGCGTATTCAGCAAATATAACAGATAAAACGGGTTGATGTCGCTATCTTTTGACGCCCTGATTTTCAGCAAATGGCTTTGAATGATGATCTTTTCGTCTTGTTCGGTTATTATAGCGCTTCTGCCTATTAAAAAAGTTCCGTCTTTTACAAATAATATATCATTTTCCCGCACGTCTTGTTGCTTTTTGTACAGTTCATAAATTTCTTCCGGAACGCATTTTATCGGATCTATTTTCAGTTCCCAATTTACAATATCGCTTGTGCGGATGAACGGAACATCGCCTTTACCGTAGAATTGAGAACCTATTTCGTTGCCTCGTTTGATATGTAATTTTTTATCTTTTATCAACTCGTCGACGGTTTTTACCTCAAATGTTTCGGATTTTTCGATCAAATCCATTTCTTGACGCAGTTCCGGGTCATAGTAATCGGGGATGAAAATCCAGTTTTTTATCTTTGAATAGTCTATAACAAACCCCAAGTGCGTGTCTGCTATGGGATTACCTTGTTTAAAAAATTGATATTGTCGGGCAATCGACGCGATTTCGTCGTCAATGATTTTGTTTCCGTCGTTGTCTAAAACAAATGAACCGTTTTTGTTCATTTTGTATATTTCTTTGCCGTTTTTATTGTGTCCGCAGGTATTGGCAATACCCATAAAAATAGGGTACTCGGCGGTCGGCTTACATTTTTTTAAAACTAAAATGCTTGTTTTAAAGTGCGTATTCGGTTGAAACGTTTCCGTCGGGGTGCTGATAATGGCCTCTATTTGCGCGTTTTGCGTTATATAATTCCAAATATAGCGATCAGACGGATTACCGAACGTTCCTTCAGGCAAAACGATTGCCATCCTACCGCCGTCTTTTAACAAATTCAGATTCCGTTCAATAAACAATATTTGCGGAGGCTGTTCTTCTTTTAATTTCCCCTTTGCGTAGATACGATTTTTAAAAATCCAATTATGGGCAAGCTCGAATTGCTTTAATTTGTCTTCGCCCTTAACCTTGATTTTATCCCCGAAAGGCGGATTTGTCAATAATATATCAAACGTATCCAATTCGATTTTTGTTTTTGTCTTAGGTCGCCAATTGTCCGGATTTTCCAAACTGTCCTCACAAAAAATACCGGTTGTTCCGTCCCCGACCATATTCATGTACGCTTTGGCGACTTTGCTTAGAAAATAATCTTTGTCGATGCCTCTGAAATTTTTTGTGGCGACATCTATTTTCTTTTTTAATTTATCTGTTTCGTTCCATCCCAGTTTACCGTATTTTTCATCAATTTGCCGCCAAACATATTTCAGCGATTCTATCAAAAAACCGCCGCTGCCGCACGCAGGATCAATGATTTTATCAAACTCGTCCGGTTGCAGAATATCAACAATCATTTTCACAACGTTACGCGGAGTGAAAAATTGCCCTTGACCGCCCTTAAGCGCGTGGCCGATAAACGTTTCAAACGCGTCGGCAACAACATCCCTCTCGCTTTCCATCAATGAATAATTTTGCAACTCACCGACGATAAACATCAACGAATTCGTGTCTAAAACGATTTTGTCCTCTGCGTCAATCACTTCCGGCATTCTTGTTCTTACTTCGTTA
>LIUJ01000030.1 GCA_001462255.1 Fibrobacteria bacterium GUT77
GAAATGGACGGCTACGAGGCCACGCGGCGCATAAGGGCGCTGGACGCGCCGACGGCGCTGACCGTTCCGATAGTGGCCATGACGGCCAACGTGTTCCGTGAAGACATCGAGCGGTGCCTTGAGGCCGGAATGAACAGTCACGTCGGAAAACCGCTCGATTTTAACGAAATCTTGGAAAAACTGAAAGAGTATTTGTCGCACAGCTCACACACTTGATTTTTTACCGTCCCTCGCGTCACCTCAAATAAAAATGTACCCGAAATCCTCCTCTGTGTTTTAACCGCAGTATAAAAAAGATTTTGTCTATAGTCTACCGGCCATTATGTATTTTATGACAAGTATGTCCATTTGCACCGTTTTGGGCGTTATCGACATCAACTATTATCTATAAGCGTCAATTAATCCGCGATATGGAAAACGTTATAAAATCGTTGCCCGCGTCGACTCCGGAAGCCGCCGTTGAACAGTTCCTCGGCAAGATATCGGAGGTCAACCCGGGCGTCTCCACGGAGCTTATACGCAAGGCCTTTCTCTTTTCGTGGGAGGCGCACAGCGGACAGCGTCGCAAATCGGGGGAGCCGTACCTCGTGCACCCCGTTTCCGTGGCCTTTATCCTCGCCGAACAGAAGCTCGACGCGGTGACCATCGCCGCCGGACTTCTGCACGACGTATTGGAGGATACGTCCGCCACGCGGGAAGACTTGGCGAAACTCTTCGGCGACGACGTGGCGCTTCTCGTGGACGGCGTTACCAAAATCCGCGCCCTGCAGATGAACACGCGAAAGCAGCATCAGGCCGAAACTTACCGCAAAATGTTGCTCTCCATGGCCAAAGACCTGCGGGTCATCATCATAAAATTCGCCGACCGCGTCCACAACTTGCGCACGCTAAACTACTTAGAACCCGCGAAAATCAAGGCCATAGCCACGGAAACGCTCGACATCTACTCGCCTTTGGCACTACGCCTCGGCATGGCAAAAATAATGTGCGAACTTGAGGATTTGGCCTTCAAACACCTGCACCCGGAGGAGTACAAGGAAATAGTCTCCAAGGTGGTAGCCGACCGCGTGGACCGCGAGGCGATTATAGAGGCCTTTACGGTACCGCTTAGGGCAAACCTCGAAGCCGACGGCATAACCGCGACGATATCCGGGCGCCCCAAACACTTCTACAGTATCTACAACAAAATGAAGAAGCGCGGCAAACCCTACGAGGAGATATTCGACGTTTTGGCGATACGGATCATCGTGAACACCGTGAGAGACTGCTACTGCGTTCTCGGCATTATCCACTCGCTCTGGGTACCGGTTCAGGATCGATTCAAAGACTACATCAGCGCCCCCAAATCCAACGGATACCGGTCGTTGCACACCACGGTCGCCGGAAACCACGGCAACGTTATAGAGATGCAGATACGCACTTGGGAGATGAACAAAACGGCCGAAGACGGCGTAGCCGCGCACTGGCTCTACAAAAACGGGGAGCGCGCCTCCACCGAGGCAAGCCGCGACGATAAAGCGCTCGCGTGGTTGCGCAATATAATAGAATGGCAGGAGCACCTAACCGACTCCGCCGAGTTCTACGAGTTCTTCAAGGTAGACCTCTTCGATACGGAGGTCTTCATATTCACGCCCAAGGGCAATCTCATCACGCTGCCCAAGGGAGCCACGGTACTCGATTTCGCCTTTGCCGTGCACACCCAGCTCGGCGTACACTGCATCGGCGCGAAGGTCAACGGGCAGGTGGAGCCGGTCGACACGGAGCTTGAAAGCGGGCAGACGGTCGAAATCCTCCACTTAGACTCCAAATCCCCCACGGCCGATATGCTACGCTACGCGAAAACGCCAAAGGCGCGTAGCGCCATACACCACTGGTTGCGCAACGCCGAACGCCGGGAGAGCGTAGACTTGGGTAAAAAGATACTATGGCACGCCTACGACAAATTGGGGGCGCACACGACCTTCGGCGACCATGTGCCGGAGTTGTTGCAATATCTCGGCATAAGCAACGCGGAGCGCCTCTACGAATTAGTCGGGCGGGGCGACCTCACCGAGAGCCGCGTAATGAAGTACTTTCTTTCCCGCAAGATAAAGCGGCGCCACACCCCCTCAAAAATGGTGTCGGACATTGTAAAGACCATCACCGGCCAGCGTACCCAAGGCATACCGATAGGCGGGCAGAGTAACCTGATGGTGCGCTTCGCCGAGTGTTGCAACCCTATTCCCGGCGACGAAATCGTAGGCTTTCTGACGAGAGGCCGCGGCATCTCCGTCCACCGCGCCGATTGCCGCCACGCTAAACTCTTCGAAAACGACGCCGAACGCAAGGTGGAGGTCAACTGGGATGCCGGCGAGCAAAAAAAGCACTACATTGCCATAAACATAAGCGCTACCGACCGCCCCGGGCTACTATACGAGGTCGCCAGGACATTCGCCGACCAGGGCGCCAACGTAAGCAACGGCGCCCAAAGAGCCTTCAACGGCAAAGCCGACCTATCGTTCCAAATAGAAATAACCAACCTGTCCCAGCTAAAACAGATTTTCAGACAATTGCAAAAAATTAAAGGAATCGACAACGTCGACCGTGTAAAAGATTATATTTCTTATCCTAGGGACATTCGGGACGAAATACAGGAATACGGAAACATATAAAAGATTAAAGAGACTATGGAAAACGGTAACAACCGCGCGGGTTGATTTTCCCAAAGTGTTCTTTGATTTTAACGATTTCAACGATTTTAGACGGGAGGTATTTATGGCTATTTTCAGCTCAATGGCGGTCCCGATTTGGATATTAGTGACCGGCTTCTTCGGCGGTGTGGCCGTAGCGTGCCTCATCATCCTCTTACGCGAACGCAAACGCGGCGGTGCCGTCGCGTCGAGCGGCCCCAACACCAGTTTCGCCTTCTCCGGCAACCTGAAGCACACCTCGCTCTTAGACGCCATCCAATTCTTGGAGATAGGCCAACGCGAGGGTGTACTGCACATATACTCCGGCAGACGCAAAGGCTACCTCACCTTCTACAAGGGACAGGTCGTAGACGGCTTCTACCGCAACGAAATCGGGCGCGAAGCCATCTTCCAAATGCTCGGCCTCGAAGAAGGCGACTTCTACTTTGAACCCAAAACAATAACGCAACCCAAACTCATGACCGACTCCATGATGGACATAGCCTTCGAGTGGGACGCGAGACGCGGCGAGGGGTAAGGGCCGCCCCCCCACCAAAAAAGGGCGGAGACGCGGTATCCCCGCGCCTCCGCCCTTAGTCTACAAACCCAAACCTAACTCCCGCGATTGCCGCGAAACCCAACTAAACGGGCGGGATGACCCCGCCCATACCAAACTACTTCTTGGCCAAACGCCCCGAAAACTTAGCGCCCGACCACCCGCCCCTTTTGGCCGTTTTCTTTGGCTCAGGCCTCTTGAGTTCCGGCTTCTTGGCGGTCTGCGGCTTCGACACGGCCGCGGGTTTGGCGGCGCGAGACTTTGTCAGTGCCTTTGAAACAACCGACGACGACGTTCCCGACTTCTTCCAAAGACCCTTCAGTGATTTTACGCGATCGCCCCTCTTGCTCTTGCGCAGGCCGTCGGGGGCGGCTTTTTGAGCATAGTAGTAGTCGTAGTTGGGATATACGCCCGATGTTTTTGTTAAGATTTCCGTATATTCGCTAAGCGTCAATATCAACTTGCCGTCGAAAAAGTAGTATGTCCCGAACTCTTTTTCATCCCAATCGGGCCAATAGACGGAAATATCGGTACCGGAAGTAGTATATGTCCCCTCATCATAGACATACCAATCTCCGTATTCGTATCCAATATACGAAACCGTGCCGTTGTCGTCAAAAAGGTAGCCGTAATCGTCGGATGTCCAAGCATAGCCGGACGAAAGGACAAGGTCGCCGCTTGTAGGGGTAAGGTTTGTAATGATATTCAAACCCGATGTCTTTGTAAAATACAGAGTTTCTCCGTCAACGGTTATCACCGCGCCATTGCCGGATACGGAGTATGTCCCCGTGATAACATCACCCAGTATACTTAGCGAGATGTTGCCCCCATTCGTCGAATATGTGCCCTCCCCCACTATCATCCACGTTCCGGTTGAGATTTCACCAATCAACTTAAGAGACCCGTCCGACCCAAAAACAAATCCCGCTTCACCCCCGTCATCGTCTATCCACGCCTGACCCGACGTATTGACAAGATTGCCGCCGGAAGGGGGCGGAGGAGGCGGAGGCGTTGAGAGATCTACGCCCGATGCTATCGTATACGTATCGCCGTCAAATATTAGCGTGTTGCCGGAACGCGAAGCCCTATATTGAGACGAGTAGGAATTACTCTCCCATGTAATAACGACATAGTCGCCGCTTACGGTGTACGTGCCCTGACGTTCTATGTTCCAAGCGCCCAAAACCTCATAACCGTAGTCGAGGTCATAAACGGTGCCGTCTTGTAGGAACATATAACCTTCACGGTGCGAACCGGTACCGTCTTGCCACGCCTGACCCGACGAAAGGACGAGATCCTCGACCGTGACGGGGGTGGGCAGGGTGATTGCGGCTATCGTGTATGTGGAACCGTCGATTCTTAGCGTGTTGTTGGAATAAGAGACACGATAGTCCTCAGAATAAAATTTATCGTCCCATTCAATTTGAACGGTCATGCCGCCGTCGATTATCGTATACGTGCCCTGTTGTTCTATTCTCCAAACGCCCGTAGTAGCGTAACCGTAGTCAAGATCATAAACGGTGCCGTCTTGTAGAAATATATAACCTTCGCGGTGCGAACCCGTACCGTCTTGCCACCCCTGCCCCGACGGAAGAACAAGGTTGGCCTGTGTAACGGGGGTTGGGCGGGTAATGGTTAGGCCGGATTTTTTTGTAAAACCAATCGTTTGTTCGTAAATGTCGCCGTACTCGTCGTCACTGATCCTTATCGTCAATATCAACGTATTACCGTTGTCTTTTACCGAATAAGAAGCGTTCATCTGCTCCCTCGGCGTATCTATATAAACGTCAGTCCCAACCGCTTCGTATATGCCCTCACTGTATACCTCATAGTTGGCCCCCAATAACCGGTTAAGCAACTGGACGGTACCGTCTTGCTTGAACACAATGCCGATAGCTTCATCGTAATCAAACTCCGCAACCCACGCCTGATTCGCCGAGGTGACAAGATTGCCGCCGGTGTGCGGTGTCGACGGATCGTAGAAGTTTATGCCCGACATCTTCGTAAAGACAATCGAACGCCCCTCAATCGTCATTACAAAACTATTGCCGGTTACGGTAAACGTGCCGGTAGTCATTCCCTCGCCGGAGAGCAACAGTGTAATCCTGCCGCCGTTCGTCGTATACGAGCCGTCCGCGTCAATTACCCAAATTGCGCCGAATTTGCGATAAATCCTCAAAGAACCGTCCGCTTGGAAAACAACGGCCATTCCGTCTTCCTCCACAACCCACGCCTGCCCGCTCCCGCACACGAGGTTGCCGCCCGTTCCCGGATTCGGGATAGGAATTTTAACGCTTACGCCCGATGTTTTTGTGAAAAACATCGTTCGACCATAGCTAACGTCGTCCGTGGGAGTCGCGATTAGCGTGGCTCCGCCGTCGGTTATCTCAAACTCCCAAGTTCCGTTTCGGGAATCATTGGAGCCATAGTACACAATGACTTTGTTCCCATTGGTCCCGTAGGTACCCTCGTTCCCAATCCTCCAAGTCTCACCGCTCTTATATATGTCAAAAATGCGCCCGTCCGCCGTAAAAACGACCCCTTCATCCTCGTCGTCTTCCATAATCCACGCGTAATTGGACGGAAGGACAAGCGGCCCGCCGTTGCCCGTGTTGTTGTTATTTCCCGGATCCGTCGGACCGCACCCCGCCCAAAAGCATCCCATAAAAACCGCCGCCGCCAAGCCGAAACAGAGCCGCGTCGCGCCCCCCACTCCGAACAAACGTTTCATTACTGCCTCCTATT
>LIUJ01000031.1 GCA_001462255.1 Fibrobacteria bacterium GUT77
GACAGTCATTGCGAGGAGCGAAGCAATCTCGAAATACGTCAAATGAAATCTAAAGTTTACACAAAATTTGAAACTGTTCCCATTCAACTATGTTCACGCACTCACACGGGAGCCGCAACCGAGCTCCGCGATGATGGCATCATTATCTACAA
Organism: Fibrobacteria bacterium GUT77; assembly: GCA_001462255.1. GTDB lineage: Bacteria > Fibrobacterota > Chitinivibrionia > Chitinivibrionales > Chitinispirillaceae > GUT77. The sequence goes on from LIUJ01000031.1 coordinate 153, forward strand.
TATAATAATAGGCGATAAAAAAAGTCAATATTATAAAAAAAAATATTTATTCAACCCGTATAACGCGGTGGGGCGACCGCGATTCGCCCGTGTTTTTACGATAAAAATCATTCAAAATCGGTATCCGTCAATATACTCCTGAAGTATCAGGCAGGCCGCGATTCGGTCCGAGAGCGATTTGTCCCTCCGCGCCTTCTTACTTCTGTACATCATCAACTCCGCCGCCTTTTTTGAGGTATAGCTTTCGTCGACAAAGCGAACCGGGAGGTTGGTGCGTTGTTCCACAGCCGTCGCGAACTCGCGTACTTCCCGGCTCATGGCCGTTTCCTCGTCGTCTCCGCCGAGTGGCAGGCCGAATATCAACGCCGCCGGATTTTCCTCGGAGATTATCTTTATAAGTTCGTCAACGCAATTCGGGCGCGATTTTCTGTCGATGATTCCGAGGCTTCTCGCCAACGTTCCATCTTCGTCCGACACGGCGACGCCTATTCTACGCCGTCCGTAATCGATGCCAATCAGTTTCATAATCAACTCTATTGAACCCGTACTTTCTTCACCATTTCCAAAAAATCATTTATGACGACGTCAAAATAGTAGTCTTCGTGCGCGAACATCGCCAGTTCGGTGTATTGTTTACCGCCGCCGTGTATTGCTCCGAAAATCAGGCAACGGCGGCGTATGCCGTTTTCCAACGAGTAGGATAGGGAGAGGCGGAAGGCCTCTTTGCCGTCTATCTCCGCCGGGGCAAGCTCCTCCATAAGCAGGTCGAAGACGCCGGGGGTAACGCGTAGGTTGTTCATTACGACCTCGGCTACCTCGTAGGTTTGCATTCCGGCGTTAATAGACAGTTCCGTGTACGGCATTCGCACCGGTAATTTTTGTTCCGACGTGATTTTTATCATATCCATATACGGGCCGTGGCGGGTAAGTACCAGTGTGGCCGCCTTGTCGTCGTAGAAGAACCAGCTTGCGGGGAGGCCCGCCGTTTGCGGGTGCTTTCGGTGCGCCGTGTCTACCGGCTTCCAAGAGGGGCGGCCGACGCAACCCGCAATAAGGGATGCGGTTATCAATAGCGCGATAATTTTTATGGCTCGCATATCATTTACCCCCGCGCTCTTCGCATTGGCGCAACAACTCCCGCGCCATCTTTATATCCGCCGCGCCCGCTGCCCTCTCGCAGTACCCGCGCAAATACCCTATAGCCATATCGGGGCGGCCTATCGAATGGTAGGCGAACCCAAGCGCCCTTAGCGCCGCCGGGTTGCCGGGGCTACACGCGAGCGCCCTCTCGTACCACTCCATCGCTGCGGCGCTCCTCGGTGAGAGCTGACGTTCCATGTCGCCGCGCTTAATCAACGCCGCAACATCGCAACTGTCTACCGCAAGCAACCTCTCAAGCAACGGCTCAACGAGCTCAGGCCGACCGGCGGCTTGGTTCATCATAACCTCGTGCAGTATAATCCCGCTTAGCTTAACGTTGAAGTACCCGTGCTCTATATCATCCTCCCCGGCGCCATCCTTGCGGACGGCTCGGCTACCGCCGGTATCCGCGCCGCCTTGCCTAATCGCGTTGATGAACCCCCTGAAATCAGCGGGCGGCTCATATCCGGCGGCGGTCATTCTGACTACGGCCAAGCTATCGGCCTCGCGCTCAATACGCTCCGTGTATCCGATAATGGCCGCGCGCATTGCGTCGCCCACCACCGCCCCGCTTACACCGTCGCTCAAAACCAAATCTTCAAGGCTTCGTCGCGGTTCCGTCAAAACAAGCTCGCGCGCCCGCCGCTTCATCTCCGCCAAATTCTTCTCGGTATGATCCAAAACGATGTGCCCAAGTTCGTGCGCCAAGACCGCAGCCAACTGCGTCTCGTTTGACGTGCGCGCCAAAAGTCCGGTACAAACAAAAACCGTCCCGTTAGGGGCGGCAAACGCGTTGAACTCGTTGCTACGCAACACTCGCACCCGTAACTTGTAGCGCCTACGCTCTTCCGGTAACGCCGATTTTTCGAGTATCTCGCTTAAATAATCCGTCAAATCCCTCTCGTCCACAATAAGATTTTGGTAGAGGAAGCGCCGCTCCATACCGTCGGACTGGGATATGAGGCTCGGAACGTGGACACCCTCCGCGGACTCGTCCGCGCGGACACCGCCGGGCGCTATCATCGTCATCGACAACAACGTGAGCGTCGCCGGTATTATTAGCAACCTGTTTATCATTCGAACAATACTCCTACTATGCCGGTCGAATATTCGTCCGCCCGCAGATCAACGGCGCCCGTAACGGCCAAATCCTTATACCACAGTACGCGCCCGTCGCGTCCTACGAGAATGGCCGCAAGGTAGACCCTGCCGCGACCATCCCCAACGCCGATCTTAGGCGGCGCCGCGTCTTTAGGCCGTTGTCGCCGCAAGCGATTATCCTGAAACCCGTAAACATACACAAATCCGTCGACGCCGTAGCGGTTGCAGAGCGAATCCGTGGAACCTACGGAGTATTTAACGGTATCAGCCAACGTTGAAGAGTAAAACGCCCCGATCTTCGCGTCCTCCGAAGCCGCGTTCATCGTCTTGACGTACATCGACCTATCGCCGTAGAAGCGGTTTCTGAATGCCAAGCAGTGGTAGCGCATCTTCGCCTTGAGATTGAAGATATCCCGTGTTAGGGCGGCGTCGGGGACAACGGAAGGGTCGTATCCCATTCCCGCGAGCGTAAGCGCCGCAGAAATCACCGCGCGGCGGGACGCGAGCTTGCTCCAGTCGTCACGATACTCGAACACGCCGCCGGAGGAGACGTCGTACAAAAAGACCTCCGCGCCAAGCACGCCAAGGCGCTGTGGAATCATGTCCTCGGTAGAGTCGGGATCCGGCGCTATCGCGGCATTATCCGGTAGCGCCGGTATTTGAGAAGACTCTTTAGTGGAATCGGGAGCGGCAAACTCAGGTGTCGACGCGGACGACGCATACGCGGTCGTCAAAGCCGTTAGTATCAGCAACAGTGCGGTCGGATGTATGAGCCTCATCATAACTCCCTCAAAAATCAGGATGGCACGGTAAAAAACGCGCCATCCGTTCGATTGTCAAATCGCGCTATCATTCTTCTCTCACAAGCATTACGCGTCAACAAGCGTCAACGCGAGAAAAAGCGTTACTTTATCTGCCTAAGCTCGTCCAAAACGGCTTTATTGTTCGGATCCAGCAATTTAGCCCTATTCAAGTGTTGCGCTTGCAAGTCTTTTTGCTTTGTGGCCTTATATACCTTTGAGAGTCCGAGTTCCGCCGCGACCGATTTTGGGTCAAGTTGCAACGCTTTCTTGTAGTACGTCTCCGCTCTGTCGTATTCGTTAAGCAGGAAGTGCGTTTCGGCGCGGCCGGCGCAGGCGGGGGCGTAGTTGTTGTCGGCAAACAAAACGAGCTTATAGGTCTCCACGGCGTCGCTGTACTTCTTTTGCGATTTTTGGATTCCCGCCAGAGCCATCAACCCGTCGCGGTTGGTCGGATCGCTTTTCTTCACCTCGTTGGCGACTTTGGCGGCCTCATCAAGTTTTCCGGCGTCAACCAAATCGTTACAAAGCATTAGGCGATGTTTGTTGTCCTTGGTTATGTTCGCAAGCTCTCTAATCTCCGTCTCGGCCAAATCCTTTTTGCCGTCCCTTTTGTACATTTTGTACAGGCGCTCGCGGACATCCGGATCATTGCTTTTGAGACTCTTCGCCTTAACCAACAGTTCCGTAGTTTTCTGCTGACGGTTTGTAGCCTCGTAGGCGTCGGCCAGCATAATCAGAGTCTTCACGTCTTTATCGTTTGTCGTAAGGAACATCTCAAAGTTTGTAATGGCTTCGGAATACTGCTTTTTATCAAGCAACAACTCGCCGATGCGGCGGGTTACGTTGAGATCTTGCGGTTTAAGCGCGGAATACCGTTTGTATGCCGCGAGCTCCGCGTCGGCCCTGCCGAGGCGTCCGCTCACAAGCGCGAGTTGCTGCCAAACGTCAACGTCGTTATCCGTCAGCTTGGACGCGGCGCTCAGATTCTCCGCCGCCTGCGGGTAAGTATCTTTTTTCTGCGCGTAAATCATGCCGAGGCGCACGAAGTTGCGGGCGTCCCTCGGAAAGGTCTTGGTGTTGGCGATGTAAGCTTTGACGGCTTGTTCCTGGTCGCTCTTTTCTATAAGGGACGCGCGCTTGTAGGAGGCGTCTTGGTCAATCACGCCCGGCAAATTCACGTAAGCCGCGTAGACCTCGGCGGCTTTGGCCGGTTGGTTGTCTTTTTCATAAGAAACGGCCAGCGGCTTTAGAATATCTTTGAGCACGACGGTCGTTACGCCCTTCTTGCGTATTTTTTCGTAAACTTCGACGACCTTTTTGTAATTTTCCGCTTGGTAGTAGGAATCGCCCAATCTCAAGAGAAACGGAACGGTGTGCGTGTCGGCCTTCTTCACCATCTCGAAATACTTGGCGGCGCTCTTGTACTGTTTGCGGCCATACTCGTAGTTACCCACGGCAACGGCGATCTCCTCGTCCGCCGGATTCTTTTCCAAGTACTTTTTGTAGTTGGCCATCGCCTGATCCTGATTTCCCTGCTTTGTTTGTATGGCGCCGAGTTCCTTGTACTCCTTAGCGGCGTTGGGGTTCATCAAGAGCACCTGTTCGTAGGCTACTACGGCGCCCCTTAGGTCGCCGGCTTTCGACAAACACTCGGCGTAAGTGGAGAGAAACGTCATATTTTGTTTGTCTATGTCGAGCGCCCCCTTGTACATCTTGGCGGCGTCGGCATACTTGCCTTGCCTAATGTAGATATCACCCATGGCGGCGTAGGTTATGGCGTCCGCTTCCTTGGCCGCGGCGGCGGCGGCGCCTACCGTCAGTATCTCACTATCCAATTTTTTTTGTATGAGAACGGATATGTAGGCTTTGTATATGCCGGTTATGGCCGGATTGGCCCTACGCGCCTCTCTAAAGGCGCTCAGCGCCCCGTCGAAATCTTTATCGTCGTATAGCAGAAGTCCAAGCTTTTTTTGCGCGTCGGCGTCGACCGGCACGGGCTTTAGGGATATGTACTTTCTCAAATGACCTATAGCATCCTTCTTCTTACCGTCGGCCACGGCTATATCGTAGAGGCTCTTGAAGACCTCCGGGTCTTTGGGGGTGAGCTCCGCGAGTTCGTTTAGGTAGGCGTAAGTGCGCGCGTTGTCGTTGTTCGTCTTGCCGTACGCGACGAGGCGTTGGCGCGATTCCACGTTCTTCTTGTCGGAGGCGGCTATCTTGCGGTCGAGCTCGGCTAAGGAGGCTTTCTCCTCCTTAACGCCCTCGGCGTCGCCCGACTTCTCAAGCGCCTCAATAATGCTTAGGCGGACGGCGACGTTGTCCGGCTTAACGGCCTTGGCTTTCTTGTACTGGGCGGCGGCCTCCTTGGGTTTGCCTAAGTTGGTGTAACCGGTAGCAAGCATCATGCAGACCTCGTAGTCGTCGGACTTCGCGGTAGCGACCTTCTCCAAATTGGCCACGCCGGCGGCGTATTGCTTGCGTTCAATCTGTATGGCGCCCACACGCTTGCTTGCCGCGACGTCGTCCGGCTTTAGGGTCAGGTATTTGGTGTAGGCGGCCAGCTCGCCGTCAACGTTTTTCTGCTTGCCGTAAACGTCGCCCAATGTCTTCCATATCACGGGGATCGTGTCGACAAGCGTTGAGGCCGTACGCAAATTCGCCGCGGCCTGCGCGAGCGTGTTGTTGTCTTTCGCGTAAATCAACCCAAGTTTCATGAAATTGCGATAATCCCTCGGATAAGATCTTGTGTTGGCCTCGTACCTCTTTACGGCGGCGCCCATGTCGGTCTCCTCGCGCAAATAGGCCCCGTAGTAGGAGGCGTCGGCATCTTTGACATTCGGTATCTGCGTGTAGGCGCTGTACGCGTCGGCGGCCTTGACCTTGTCGCCGCTCTTTTCGTAGCACTCGGCGAGAGGACGCAACGTGTTCGCCAACACCGCGGAGGGCGGGTTTGACGCCCTCACCTTCTCAAAATTGGCTATGGCTTGTTTGCAATCCCCCGTTTTATTGTAAGAATCACCCAACGCGAACAGCACTTCGGGCGTTATCAGTTTGGCGTCCGTTACCTTGCTTAGATAAGAAATAGCCTCCTTGTACCGCTTGTTGCCGTACTCGTAGAGGCCGACTTTTACCGAGATATCGTTGTCGGACGGCGTTTTGGCCAAATATTTTTTGTAATTGTCCATACCCTCCTTGGGTTTGCCGGACTTTGTAATCAGGTCGCCCAATACTTTAAATTCCGCGGAAGCGTTGGGATTGAGAATGACCAACTGTTCGTAGGCGACTATCGCGTTGCGGGTATCGCCCGCGGCCGCCTGCGCTTCGGCGAGCTTCGCCAGCAACTCCGTGTTCTGTTTGTCAATCCCCAAGGCGGCTTGGTACATCTTTATAGCGTTGGCGTTGTCGTTGCGCTTCTTATACATATCCCCGGCCACCGTGTAAATCACCGCGTTGACTTCCTTTAGGGTTATGGCCTTCTGAACGGCCTTCAGCGCCTCTTCATCCTGCTTCTTGTCTATAAGTATGGCGATGTAATTTTTGTAGATACCTTTGATATTAGGGTCGCGCCGCAGGGATTTGCGGTACTCTTGGAGCGCCCCGTCCGTATCCTTGGATTCGTAGAGCAGATCGGCGAGTTGCTTTATGGCCGACGCGTCGCTTGAGTCCAGCAGTACGAAGTTTTTCAGATACATGACGCCGTCCTTCTTGTTCCCGTCCTTTAGCGACGCCTCGTATAGCGTCCTAAACGGCTTGGGGTCGCTTGGCGTGAGCAACGCGAGTTCTTTGCAGAGCTTGAGGGCCGTTTGCGTGTCGCCCTTGTTCATGTGGTACTCGGCGTTTCTTTGGCGGGACTTTACGTCCTTGGGATCGAGCGCTATGACCTGCGCGTCGGCGGCGGCGAGTTTGTCCTTGTCTTTCCCGTTTTCGTAGCAAACGACGAGGCGCTTCCAATACTCTATGTCCTTGCCCTTTTTGGCGGCCACGTACTCGAGGTGGGGCGCGGCGGCGGCGTAAGACTTGGCGTCGTAAAGTATATCGGCGAGTATGATCCGCGACTCAAGAGCGTCCGGGTTGATGTCGACCGCCGACTCGGCGGCGTCGCGAGCTCTCTCTTTGTCATTGAGTTTTATTGCGGTTTTGGCTATACCCTCGGCGGCGGCGGCGCTGTGTTCCAAGAGGAAGCTCGTTTGGTAGTGCCCTATGGCAGACTTAAAATCCCCCCCCTTAAACTCAAAATTACCGAAAGCCAAATAGACCCCAGGATGGCTCGGATTGACCTTTAACGCGCTCTCAAAGCAATTTTTGGCCTTGGCTTTGGCGTCCGCGTCCGTCTTCGCCTCATCGTAGGCGCGCCCAAGCATTATCCAAACGTCCGCGCTCCGCGCGCTGTCGGCTATTCCCTCGCCGTACTTAATCGCGCCGGCAAAATTGCCCTCGTCTATGAGCTTTTTCATAGCCTCATCGCCAAAAGCGCCGAAAATAAGCGCCGAAACAAGCAACGCAACAACCGCAACGCACCGACTTTTCATACCGAATGCCATGAAATGGCCCTCCTTAACGTTTATTATTTATATAGTGTTTAGGTATAACCCAACAACGGCCCCGGCGACCGTTAACCGTCCGCGACGGTCATTGTCCGCCAAAACCCGAACCTGCGAACCAATAGCTACAATATATAAATATATTTAAGAGACGATACAAAATCAAAATTTAATAAAAAAATTGAGCGGAATCAATAAAACATTCCGTGGGCAAATACTATATTTAATTTATAAGTACATTTATAAGTACGTTAAATTCGCAATCTCCGGTACCGGCGTTGTTGGCCGGGCCTGTTATGCGGAGGATTTGACCGGCTATCCTTGCCGGATAGCGGAACACCCGGAACTTTAACAATCATATCGACCATGAACAAAATCTCTATAATCGACTACAAAGCCGGAAACGCCCCAAGCGTAATGCACGCCGTGGCTCGGCTCGGACACGAGGCGGTTTTCGCCCGCGCCCCGGAAGACATCGACGGCGCGACGCGTATCATCCTGCCCGGCGTAGGTAGCGCCGGGGCGACCATGCAATCGCTACGCGAAATGGGGATGATAAATGCGCTGGAGGACGCCGTTCTACGCAAAAAAACGCTCTTCCTCGGTATATGCGTGGGGCTACAGGTGCTCTTTGAGCACAGCGACGAGGGCGACGCGGACTGCCTTGGCTGGCTCGGCGGCGGCGTCGTCCGGTTCGACGGGTCAAAGGTCAGGGTTCCGCAAATGGGGTGGAATCAGGTGAACTTCATACGGCAAGCGCCCGTCAACGCGCAAAAAGACCATTTTTATTTCGTCAACTCTTATCACGCTAAGCCCGAAGACGAGTCTGTGGTATGGGGAACGGCGGACTACAACGGCGCGTTCACGGCGGCGATTCATAAAGACAATATCTACGCTACCCAGTTTCACGCGGAAAAGAGCGGCGAGGCCGGTCTGTCGTTGCTCAACGGCTTTCTCAATTTAAACGGCGGGGAGTGACTTATGTTGACCAAGCGTTTGATAGCGTGTTTCGACATAATCGACGGTATGGTAACGAAGGCTGTACGCTTCCAGGACAACATCCGCGTAGCGCCTGCGGGGGAGCTCGCCGGCACAATGTACGAGGAGCAGATCGACGAGCTGATATTCTACGACATCACGGCAAGCGCGGAAAAGCGCCGCATCGACATCAAGACCGTTAAGGAGGTCGCCGGACGCGTCTTCATCCCGTTCACCGTAGGCGGGGGGCTAAAAAATTTGGACGATATGTATGAGGCCCTCAAAGCCGGAGCGGAGAAGGTAAGCGTCGACTCCATGGCCGTGCGGAACCCGCAAATCATCGCGGACGGCGCCAAGGCCTTCGGTTCGCAGTGCGTCGTGCTCTCCACCCAGGTAAAGAGGGCGGAAGGGATGCGGAGCGGCTACGAGGTGTACATAGACGGCGCACGGACGGCGACCGGGATGGACGCGATAGAGTGGATAAAGCGCGGACAGGATTTGGGCGCGGGTGAGGTGTGCCTAAACAGCATAGACAACGACGGCACCCTGAGCGGTTACGACATTGAGCTTATGAAGCTGGCGCAATCCGCCGTTTCACTCCCGCTGATCGCCTCCGGCGGGGCCGGGCGGCCGGAGCATTTGAAGGCGGTCTTCACCGAAACGGAGACCCAGGCGGCCATAATAAGTTCCATGCTATACTCGCCCCGAATGGAGAGGAATTATCCCGTCAGGGAACTCAAAGAGTACCTGACGGGAAACGGGGTAAACGTTCGACCGATTCGGGCGACCCGTTGAATCAAACCTCCGTTTTCCACAACCCGTGGAGGTTGCAGTATGCGTAAACGGCGACGGGTTTGTCATTAGCGAATGAAAATTCCAACGACGGCTTTTCGCCCGCTTTCAGCGTTTTGCGCTGACCGCCGCGCTCCGTTTCCACGTAGATGAATTCGATATGGTGCGCCTCTTCCATAGGGTGCGCCGCGCTACCTACGGAAACGCTTATGCCGCTACCCGTAGTTGTAACTACCGGGAGGTGCTTTTCGGCGCTCGCGTCTACGGTATTAGGCACGAGTTCTTTCATGTTTTCGCCGCAACATGAAAGCGGCGCGCCCTTATTGACGACCGCGCCTACCATGTTTCCGCAGTGCTTGCAGATGAAGAACTTTTGGCTTGGCTTCATGTGAATACCCTCCTTATTTGGTTATTGTGATTTATTAAACCCAACAAAATTCAACGTTTGGCGTTTTCAAACGTCTATATCTCTCTCAAAAAACAGATGCGCGTACCCCAAACCGTCCTCGATCATCCCCTCCGTGAACGCCCATCCCTGCCGCACCATATCGGCCGTTACCAAGTCTATCTCGTCAAAAACCTTCTTTGGGTTTCGCGTAAAACCCACCTTGACCATACGCTCGGCGCTCTCCTTCACGGGTCACCACGCCTCACGTCCGTAGTTCGGTAGCGTGGGCGGGATAGCCCCTACGAGGCGACGCATACCTTCCGCCATCAACTCCCCGTCCGATACTCCCCTATCGTCGGAAACGCCCGTGCAAGACGCCCTCCACACAACGGCCCTCTCGTCGCGATTCCATAACTCGCACACGACGCCGGCGTGCATGAACACGCTCTTGTCCACATTTGTTATGAGCGCCCCGGCGCGTAGCGCGTAAACCAGCAAATAGGGTTGCGCGACATGCGCCCAAAGCGTATCCATCGCCTTCACGCCAATGATATCCTCATCGTAGAGCTTGCCGTAAAACTCCGCCACAATCCGCCGGTCGACGTGCGCCGGAAAGGAATTTTCAAACTCAACGAAGGAGACGAAATTCATATCGGGACGCAACGCCCGTAGCTTCTTAACCACCGCGTCCGGTTCGAGATCGCCGTCGACGACGACGCCTCGCGGCGTCAAAAAGGGCAAAACGGCGACCCGCGCGTTGTTCAACTGACGCCCGGAAAAGTAAGGGTCGACATAACTCTGCGTAACATTGTAGGAGACGCGCCCAAAGCAACCCCCCGCCGTAAGCGCCGATATCACGGCGATAACGGCGGCGCGCCTAAATTTACGGTATTGATTCATAATGTAAGCCGGCATACATATAATATACATATTGGCCTATACGTTTATCAACAAAAGACGAACGACGCCGTTTCAAGATTCTCTAAGCGCCGCTTTCAAAAGCCCCAAGAAGAGCGGGTGCGGCCTATTGGGGCGGCTCTTGAACTCCGGGTGGAACTGAACGCCTACGAAGAAGCGCTTGTCGGGCAACTCTATCGCCTCCACGAGGGATCCGTCGGGCGACGTTCCGCAAATCGTCAGCCCGTTTTGTCGCAATATATCGCGATAATTGTCGTTTACCTCAAAGCGATGGCGATGGCGCTCGCTTATTTCTCCCCACCCGTAGAGATTGGCCAAGAGCGATCCCGGCACGGTCTTGCAGGGATACGCCCCAAGCCGCATGGTGCCGCCGCTACCCACCATACCCGTTTGCCCCGACATGAAGTCGATTACGCGATGCGGCGATAGCTCGTCGAACTCACTGGAGTTTGCGCCGTCGAGCCCGCACACGTTTCTGGCGTACTCTATGACCGCAACCTGCATACCTAAGCAGATGCCGAGGTAGGGGATGTCGTTCTCCCTCGCGTAGCGGCAGGCGGCGATCTTCCCTTCTATGCCCCTGTCGCCGAAGCCGCCGGGGATTATCATCCCGTCTATACCGCGCAAAACGTCCGTCGCGTTTTGACCCATCAGGTTCTCACTGTCTATCCACAAAATGTTTACGCTCGCGGCCGTTTCAAATCCGGCGTGGTTTAGGCTCTCTATTATGGAAAGGTAGGCGTCCCGCAGTTTTATGTATTTGCCGACGATGGCGATACTAACCGTTTTTTCACGGATGCCGATTCTGTCCGTCATCAACTGCCACTCCCCCAAATCGGGTTCCGGGACGTCAAGCACTAGTCTCCTGCAAACTACGTCGTCAAACCCGTTTTTGTGGAACATCAGCGGCGCCTCATAGAGCGAGGACAACGTCATGTTCTCAATCACGCAGTCCGGTTTGACGTTGCAAAAGAGCGCGATTTTTTCCTTGATGCCGCGGCTCAAAGGCTCGTCGGCGCGGGCGATTATGATGTCCGGGGAGATCCCCATGGCGCGGAGTTCCTTTACCGAGTGCTGCGTGGG
>LIUJ01000032.1:0-884 GCA_001462255.1 Fibrobacteria bacterium GUT77
ACAAAATCATACACCGCAAGCGACTAAAAACCGCTAAAAAACCCGAAATTTACCATTTTTGCCTTATACCCGCCGAGTGTCGCCTACATAGCGGAATTCTGTACAATAAATGACACAAATTTGGGCTTGACAGGGCTAAAATGGGCGTGATATAGTGTCGTCTATAAGGCGAATTTGGTACAATAGACGACACGGGTTTCATCTATCATACCGGATTTGGTATAATAGATGACAAAAAATGTCATCTACATAACGTTACACGAAAAATTTATGTCGTCTATATCCCAAATCCCGTACAATAGACGACACAAAATCACTTGAAAAAATCAATTTACAGCATTTTTTGTCAAAATCATGTCGTCTACAGAACGGATTCTGTATAATAGACGTCATAAATTCATGCAAAATCAATCAAGATTGGCAAGCTGCATTTTTTAATGCCGAAACCGTGTCGTCTATTACACAAAATCCCGTATGATAGACGACACGCTTTTTTCAACTTTATACCCGCCTATGGATACCTTTTTACAGTTTTATAAAAATGCTATAATGGCAGCGGGCGGGGAAGCGGTACACTACGGAATTTGAGTGTCTGCTACCTGTGCGTGACCAAAAAATAAGGAGAAATGACAATGCCAATAACAACAAAAGCATATATCACCGAAATCAAACAAATCCTCAGAGAAGCGCGAAACAAAGCCTATACCGCAGTCAATTACGCTATGGTAGAAGCATATTGGCTCATTGGCAAGCGTATCGTGGAAGAAATACAACAAGGCGAGCATAGAGCAAATTATGGTGATAAAGTCATAAAAAACATATCAAAAGCCCTTACTGTTGAATTCGGCAGAGGATTTTCTGAACGGAGTATCCGTCAATACCGG
>LIUJ01000032.1:1068-2780 GCA_001462255.1 Fibrobacteria bacterium GUT77
CGATCATGGATCGCCATTTCTAAAAAACCTGTAAAATCAAAATCTAATTTGGCGATCAATGATCACCGAATTAATCCTTCAACCTTTGAGTATTCTCTTAATTGGACACATATTCAACGGATAATGAGGGTATCCAAAAACAGCATAATAAAGGGAAGGGCAAGATGTTATACCAGCAGCCTCGGACGGAGATATTGTTCCGAAGGGCTGTTTCTTTATCTTGACATCCGGGGCTTTTTGTGCGATATTTAAAGTAACAGGACCCCCCGCACCTCTCCGCGAAAGCGTGACGTGTCCCAGTGGGGGACATTTTTTATGTTACCTCTAAAGCAGCCGACTACTTATAACCAACAAATTGAGAAATTGATTTCAAGAGGCTGTCAGGTTACCGATGTTCCTTTTTGTACAAAGGCCCTGTCTGAAATTAACTATTACCGGTTGTCAGCTTATTTCTTGCCCTTTAGAAAACCGGATGGGAGCTACTTACCCGGTACGGACTTCAATGATGTTTATAAAATCTATGAATTTGACCGGAAATTGAGGAATCTGCTCTTTACCGCCATTGAGGAAGTGGAAATTTATTTACGATCCCAATTCGCCTATTTTCATTCCCACAAATACGGAGTAACCGGTTATTTAGATGCCGCCAATTATAACGCAAGGCATCACCATGATAAATTTCAAAAGCTGATAAAAGCCGAAATTAAAAACAACGAAAAAGTCCTGTTTGTCCAACACCACCTTTTAAATTATGGTGGGCAGTTTCCGGTCTGGGTTATTACCGAGTTGTTTACTTTCGGTATGCTGTCGTATTTTTATAACGATATGCCGGCGGCGGATCAGAAACATCTTGCCAGAGAGTTGTTTCAAACCGTACCTAAAAACCTTATCAGTTGGCTTAGGTGTTGCACCGATCTGCGGAATATCTGCGCCCATTACGGACGGTTGTATTTTCGCATTTTTACCGCAATCCCCGCCAGTTTACCCGATCTTGAGAAAAACGCCGAAAGGCGTTTGTTTGGCGCCGTGCTAGCGTTAAAAGCGTTATACCCTGATGTGAACAAATGGAATGATGAAATTTATAAGGGAATAAAAGAATTGATGAAATTATTTTCTTCTGTTATTAATTTAAGCCACATCGGTTTTCCTGCCGACTGGGAAGTAAAATTAAGAAAAGAGCATTAACCCTCGCTACTGTGTCGATAAATTCGACATAGTAAATACCGTTTTTGCGTTTGTGAAGATAGTATTCCCGACGCATAAAAGCTCCTTCCGGGAAAAACCATGATTTTCTCATAGTTTTTCTCATTCATTGGATTTGGAGCCTTTACGCCGGTTCTTCCGGTGGTAAAGACTGTGTGCTAATTACTTACTACATAAAGACTTACGCGATTGGGCCTTCGAGGACTTGAACCTCGGACCTACAGATTATGAGTCTGCAGCTCTAACCGACTGAGCTAAAGGCCCTGATTATTTTTACCATATTTAAGGCAGGTTTGGCAATACCGTTGTGTCTAAGCTTCAATTTTCCTCAATACCGGAATACGCGGCTCGGTAAGCTCTATCGCCGCGGGGAAATCATCCGGTTGCAGCAGGATGGCTTCGCCGTCCATCTGGGCGAGGATTGGGTAACTGCCGGAAAATTCTACGCGGCGGGCGTTGAACAGGATAGTTTCCGGTTTATCAATATGTTTTCCGGTTGTGAACAGACC
>LIUJ01000032.1:3004-3924 GCA_001462255.1 Fibrobacteria bacterium GUT77
CGTCGGGGAGTATTTTCTTTTGGGAACCGTAAGTCCTGTGCCCCGAAGCGCCGACGGCAAGCAGGAGCACCTTTTCGCGGAACGAAATATCGGCACTATCAGTGCCGCCGGCATTATTAGTGCCGCCGGCGCCAGCGGGACCGGTGGCTTTTACATCAAGGAAACCGACAGTATACAGGCGGTCATAGAGGAGCGAGGCGATATCAACCCAAAGTTTGTAGGAATCGCCGGGAAGACTACCTTTCATTTTATTAGTCATGTGGGTTACGAAAGCGTCGAGGCCCACAGAGAGGATATTAAAGGCAAGACACGATGGGTGGTTTAACGCGGCTTGCCCTCCGGGAGCGGTTACAAGTCTAAGCGCCGGGGTCAACTCAATCCGCGAGGGTTTTATCAAAAGCATGAGCGCGTCTGCGAGATTGGGCGAATCGGCGCCGTCATTGCCGGTTCCCATAGGCAGGCGGAGGACAACCATGTTTGAACACGCTTCTTCAGGCGTGTGATACAGAACGGACAGAAATTCCCGGCTGGTACCGTCGCCTCCGGCTATAATGATAAGGTAAAAGTAAGCGTTATTCGTTTTGGCTTCATTAATCAGGGCTTCGGCATATTTTGCCGCGCAGCCATGCCCGTCGGTTAACGCCGTTCCGCAGGATGCCAGAACGTGCCTGCTTGGTAAGCAGGCGGGATTATCAGCTAATTCCGCCATAATACCCGCGGGAGCGCAATCCGTCCGCAAGGGGTTTTTCTGCGCTTCCCTCAGACATTGCTCCAGCGCGTCGTGTATATTTTTTTGACGGGACCGCATTGTAAAACCGCCGGCCACAGGGTTGGCAATAATAGCCCAGCGCAATGGCAAGCAAAGCTTGCCAGGTCTGCCTTGTGTGTTAGATGCAACCGCGCCGGACAAGCCGACGGCG
>LIUJ01000032.1:4153-4963 GCA_001462255.1 Fibrobacteria bacterium GUT77
CGACGGCGCCGGATATACCGGCGGACGAATGGCGGCAGATTTCAGCTAACGATTCGGCAAAGGCTTCTATTTTCATATTATACCTTCTTTAACAAATAATTCGGGCAGTTTATATACATCCTCCACTCCGTCCACAAGGATGCCGCCCATGCCCAGTTCAAGGGGAAGGGCGATATCAATATCATAACGATCCCCTACGGAGACGCAGGCCTCGGGTACTGCGCCGCAAAGAACCGCGGCCCGCATAAAAGGCTCTTTGTGGGGTTTGGAGACGCCGCATGTGTCAAGACCAATTATGCGGACTACAGTCCGGCGGACTAAAGTCCGGGTATGGAACAGATCCTCCACTCCCAGCGCGCAAAGGGTTCTTTCGGCAATGGAAACCGGATTGTTGGTAACTACTCCGAGTACAAATGCTTTATTAAGCTGTTCAAGCGCGGAACGAAGCCGCGTATCTTTTGACAAATACTGTTCGGGCTGGCAGAGTTCTTCCCGCCATTTTACACTTTCGGCGATGCTGACGCCAAAGGCTTTGAAAATATTCCCATAGCTGATCGCCTGCCCGTTATGCGTTTTTGCCCAATTATCCCTGTATTGGTTTATTTCATCGTTCATCCGGTCAAAAGAAATTCCCCGCAGACGGGCAAGTCTTTTAATGGGAAGATCTATTTGTGAGCGGGCGTATTCGGGATTTGTATAAAGCGTGGAATCTATGTCAAAAAGAATCGCGGCGCATTTAACAGGAAGATTATAGACCTTCATTGTTTTTCTTCATTCGGCACCGTTTGAAGAGAAAGGCAATTCGTGCTG
>LIUJ01000032.1:5309-5454 GCA_001462255.1 Fibrobacteria bacterium GUT77
GTCAAAGTAGGATACAGCGTCGCCCGAGAACAGGGGCAGGCTTATGGAGCAGATTACTTTGCGCGCGCCGTTCTCCTTGAGCAGTTTCATGCCTTTAATAAGGGTTGCCCCTGTGCCGAGAAGATCGTCGGCCATAAAAACCGTC
>LIUJ01000033.1 GCA_001462255.1 Fibrobacteria bacterium GUT77
CAGGAAGCCCTGGACGAGGCGTATCAATATATCGCCGATAAGGTAAGCGGCGTAAAGACCGAGATAGATGAAATGAAAAAGACCGCGGAGGAATACGCGGAAAAACTGGAAAACCTGCCGTCGGGCGATGACACGGAAGAAGACGACATTGACGACACCGGAGAAAGCGCCGCCGTTTCTAACGGCGCCTTTGGCAACGCCGCTAAAAGCGGCGCTGCCGCCAAAGGCGGCACCGATTCCGAAAAGATCGCGCGAAAAAAGATACGCTGGTGAAAAAATTAGTTCCGGCTGCGTTACTGTTATTCGTCATATTTCCCCTTTATGCCCGCGATGTTTGGATACTTGTCGAAGACGCTGAACTTGGACTGCCGCTGGAAGGCGCCGTTATACGATCATGGGACCAGTCGGCGTATACCTGCGGGGAGGACGGCAGGGCGCTGATAAGCGCGCCGGACGATAAACAGGTTGTGATCCATGCCGCCTATCCGGGTTACGAAAACGGCAGGCTTGTCATAACAACGGAAAAAGACTCGTATACGATTGGCCTGCGGCTTTCCGGCGTCATGGAAGGCAATGAGCTTGTCATAGAAGCGGAAAAGCCCGGAACCGGAGAAACGCGGACAGGGCGCAGTGTAGCCCTGTCGGAAAGGGAAATAGCCCAAACCGCCGAGATCGGGATCATCGAAGACGTGATGAGTTCGATTAAATTACTGCCCGGCGTGGGCTATACCGGTTTATTTGACGCCCAGCCGAGCATAAGGGGCGGCTTTCCCGGCGATATGAACGCTTCGCTGGACGGTTATTATATTATGAACCCCTACCACTGGGGCGGGGGTTTTTCGATTTTTGATCCGCGTATGGTGCAAAGCGCCCAACTTAGCCACGGTGTGTTCTCGACCAGATACGGCCACACCATTTCCGGCCTTTTGGACATTACCTCAAAAACCCCCTCCCCCGCCGATATCGAATTTGAATTGGCGGTCAACACCAGCGCCGCCAATTTTAACCTTTCGTTCCCGCTTGGCTCTAAAGGGTCGCTTGTAAATAAGGGAGGCATACTTGTAATGGGGCGCGTAACGTATTATGACCCCGTTGTCTGGCTGACGCAGCAGCTTGGGCAATTCTATCAGGATATCGGGCTGTTTACGCGGGAACAAGTGGAAATGCTTAACGCCGTCAGAGCGGCGCCGTACATCAGGAGCGGGACTATCATCGGGAATTACCGTTTTACAGATACCCTTGAACTGCATGCCACGGGTTTTTGGGGCATGGACGGCGTCGGCTTTACCTACGAAAGCGGGCCGCATGAATCCGGAGGACAGCAGCGCAGTTCCCGCACCAAGCTTGACTGGAGCAACTATCAGGGCTTTATCACTGCCGCGCTTGACTGGAATCCGCGCAATGACATGCTGGCAAAATTTTCAATAGGGACCGGATATGAAGACGCGTTGGCGGACGCTGATATTCGGAATACTGTAGCTTATAATAATGGTAATTCGGTTTATGACGTGCATGAATCCTTGAACCAGTCCGATCTGATGTTCAATGTCCAGACAAGAGCCGACTATGACTGGGATTTGGGCAAGGGCTTTCTTTTTGCAGCCGGCATTCAGGAAATGTTTACAAGGTACGGGACAAAGGGCGATCAACAGGGGTTCTATGAAAGAAAATATAAAAATTTGAATTTAACAAATGAGCAAAAGGCCATCATTGATTTAATTATAGCCGGATTATCCGACCCAAGCCTGCCATCATCCGATGTAATATTAAGCAACCTCAGTATTGCCTTTCCTGTTACATATTCACCTAACGCCGCGAATTTCCTTTTTACCACATCCGGTTATAGCCTTATAGAATACGCTTCGCCCAATAAGAGGTTTAACGCGGAATTTGGCGTGCGCGTCGATCATTATTACCTTTTGGGCGAGGGTTTATCGTTAGGGACAATGCCCGTCGTAAATCCCCGGCTCAATGTTGATTATAACGTGTTTAAGGACAAATGGATAATTGAATCATTGGACATCAGCGCGGGGACAGGGCTTTTCTCGTCAATAGACAAAACGGTGTTTGCGGCTGAAAAACAATACGGCTTAAAAGAGGTAAAAGCAAACCGCTCGTTTACCAGCGTGCTGGGTACAAGAGTAACGTTTCCCGAAGGTTTGATTTTTAATATTGAAGGTTATTTTAAGTATATATTCGACAGGATGTATGTCCCCATAAACATCGGCATAGGCGATTTTGACTTAAAACCCCAATTCAACGGCGAAGGACTGGTTTGGGGCATTGATATTATGCTGCAAAAATTACAGTCAAGGTATTGGGACGGCTGGATTTCGTATTCCTTTAACTGGGCAAAATACCGCGATCCGTCAAACGACAACGCGGGCATGGGCATTTCCGGCGGCGCGCGGGGCAATGACTGGTATTTCCCTGATTTTCACCGTTTTAGTAACCTGAACCTTATTGTTAATATCAAGCCTGTTCCGCAATTCAATATCTATACGCGTTTTGGCCTTGCGAGCGGGAACCAGATTTCAAGGCGCACCACATCAAGCCCCACGCCGTATTATATGCTTGTTTATGATGATGTCAAATTGATTAGAAGATACGAATGGCCGTCCGTACGCGATGAAAACAACCGCGCCACCCCTACCCTTTCAATGGATATTAAATTTTCTTTATTTGGAAAAAACAGAACCGGAAAAACGCGCTACGAAGTATATCTCGCGGTGGAAAATCTGCTTTCGCTGGTGTATAGGCCTCAGGGAAATACCCGGTTCAACTCATACACGGGCGAGGTTGAGACGGGCAGTGATTCGGCGAGCTACGGTCTGCCTATACCCATACCGTCGTTTGGGTTTAAGGTAAGTTATTGACGAGACCTATACCAATATCGTTATTTGGTGATAAAATATATGTAAATGGGAATTGTACTGGTCATACTTGCCTTTCTACTGTTGGCAGCCGGGATTTTAGGCGCGGTTATTCCGGCTTTACCCGGCCCGCCGTTAAGTTTCATTGGCCTGCTGCTTATGCAATGGAGCGGATACGGCAGCTTTACTCCGGAGTTTTTATGGGTGTGGGCGGGTATAACGGTATTCGTTACTGTCATGGATTACATTCTTCCGTCATTGCTGGTAANNCGGTTCGGCGGTTCACGCGCCGCCTCAATCGGCTCGTTTGCGGGGCTTGTAATAGGCATATTCTTTTTCCCTCCC
>LIUJ01000034.1 GCA_001462255.1 Fibrobacteria bacterium GUT77
ACACAGATTTTGAAACTGTCTCGCGGGCGGTGGGGTAAATTATATTGAACGTTAGGAAAGGTATTATGAAAGACAATATTTTGACGAACACCTGACGTATGGGGTCGCGGCAAGAAAGTCTTTAAGATAGACGTGAACGGGGAGACAAATTTATGGATTTTGAAAACATATCAGACGATATGACGAGTAACGCGAATTCGGAAAAAGCGGCGCAGATGAAAGCGTATATGCGCGATAACTTTGAATATCTCGGCATTCCAACGCCTAAGCGCCGCGAAATTTGCAAGCCGTATTTCAAAACGGCAAAAAAAGAGATGCTGATCGACTGGGACTTTATTGACCGCTGTTGGAAAGAACCGTATCGGGAATATCAATACGTCGCGTTAGACTACTTGGCGCTGATGAATAAATCGCTTACAGCCGCCGACGTGCCGAAAATCAAAAAATTGATCGTTAGGAAATCATGGTGGGATACGGTTGACGGATTGGATGAAATCATGGGTTACATCGCTATGTGGTTTCCCAACGTCAAACCGATTTTATTGGCTTGGAGCACAGACAAAAACTTTTGGTTGCGTCGGGTAGCCATTGATCATCAACTGACGTACAAAGGCAAAACCGATACAAAACTGTTTGAAAAGATAATTGTCAACAACTTCGGGCAGACAGAA
The DNA here is from genome assembly GCA_001462255.1 of Fibrobacteria bacterium GUT77. Taxonomy (GTDB): domain Bacteria; phylum Fibrobacterota; class Chitinivibrionia; order Chitinivibrionales; family Chitinispirillaceae; genus GUT77. Next base: position 672 of record LIUJ01000034.1, read on the forward strand.
TTCTTCATCAACAAAGCAATCGGTTGGAGCCTGCGCGAATACAGCAAAACCGATCCAGGTTGGGTAAGAGCTTTTGTCGATAAAAATAGGAGTAAACTTGCGCCGTTGAGTATTCGAGAGGCGAGTAAATATATTTAAGGGTTCCATAGCGGCAAAAATTGACTTCCTGCCGGCGCGGATATTATATTTGTGCTTATCATGTCAATAAAACCACCGACCAAACGGCTCCTGCCCGTAGGCATCCAAGACTTCCCCGACATTCGCGAGCGGGGTTTCGTTTACGTGGACAAGACTGCCCGTATCTATGAGCTTATCACCGGCTCCGGCAAGGCCTTCTTCCTCGCCCGCCCGCGGCGCTTCGGGAAGTCGCTCCTCTGCTCCACGCTCGGGGCGGTCTTTGAGGGTCGGCGTGAGCTCTTCGGGGAGATCGCCGGGCGTCCGGCACTGGCTATTGACTCGCTTGACTGGGAGTGGAAGGCGCATCCGGTTATATACATTGACCTGAACGCCAGAAACTATCACAAGGGTACGACAGTCCTTGATACGCTACTGCAAAATGAACTTGACGCCGCGGCGCGACGTTACCATACGACGTTGCGCGGGCCGGATGTTTCATTGCAATTCAGAAATCTTATCGCGGATCTACACGAACATTTCGGTGAAAAGGTAGCCGTCATCATAGACGAGTACGACAAACCGCTTACCGATACGCTGAGTACCCGTGACGTACATATTGAACTGCGACGTGCGCTCAAGGAGTTCTACGGCACCCTTAAGTCATACGACGCTCATCTATGTTTCGTATTTCTAACCGGCGTGAGCAAGTTCTCGCACGTCAGCATCTTTTCCGACCTGAACCAACTGACCGACCTGACACTCGATCCGCGCTACGCCGACCTCTGCGGGTTGACCCAAGATGAAGTTGAGGCCAATTTCGGACCGGAGATAGACGGCATTCTTGAAAACACCGAACGTAGTCGCGACGGATACTTGGAAGAACTGCGCCGCTTCTATAACGGTTACCGCTTCTCCGAAGCCACGCAAACCGTTTACAACCCGTTCGGGCTACTCAAGCACTTTTATACCGGCGGAAAGTTCGGCGAACACTGGTATGAAACCGCCACACCCTCTTTTTTAGTGGACTTGATCGCCGGTAACAAGATCAACGTCCTCGACATAAACGACACGCAGATCACGCAAAGCGACTTTGGCAAGTATGACATAGACAACTTAGAACCAGTACCGCTACTCTGCCAAACCGGCTATCTGACGATAATCGGCTACGACGCCGAGTCCGGTGAGTACACGCTCGACTTCCCCAACAACGAGGTACGCGCTTCTTTCGCCGGCTCGTTGTTAACGCACTATTCAGGGGCATCAATCACTGATAGACTGGACGCAAAATTCATACGGGCAATAGTAAAAGGCGACATAGACGCCGCTATGGATACCTTGCGTCGCTTCTTTGCCGCCATACCATACGATATCATCGTCGAAAAGGAAAAGTATTTTCAAACGGTAGTACACCTGATATTCACGATGCTCGGCTTCAACTGTCGCTCGGAAGTGAGAATCTCTGACGGACGAATCGACGCGTTAGTCGAAACATGGCAATTCGTCTATTGCTTCGAGTTCAAACTGAACGGCACCGCTGAGGAAGCGCTGGCGCAAATAGACAGTAAAGAGTACGCTTTCCCGTGGACGGGTAGCGGTAAGAAAGTCTTTAAGGTAGGCGTGAACTTTGACTATGAGAAGAGAAATATTGGGGAGTGGGTATCATCCAAATAGGAACATTAGGAGACAAAGTCATGGATTTTGAAAACATATCAACCGATATGTTGGAAAGAACCGTATCGGGAATATCAATACGTCGCGTTAGACTACACAGCAAAACCGATCCCGATTGGGTGAGAGCTTTTGTCAATAAATATAGGGGTAAACTTGATTACGGAGCGACATTGCGGGGACAAACCTTACCGGTACAGTTCGAGAACCTCATCATAGATTTACATAGACAATTTAATGAAAAGGCTGTCGTTATCATAGACGAATACGATAAACCGCTGACCGACACGTTAGGCAAGCGTGATTTGCATATTGAACTGCGTAACGCTCTCAAGGAGTTCTACGGCGTCCTCAAATCCTGCGACGCCCACCTACGCTTCATTTTCATAACCGGCGTGAGCAGATTCTCACAAGTAAGCATCTTTTCAGGCCTAAACCAACTGACCGACCTGACGTTTGACCCGCGCTACGCCGATCTCTGCGGGTTGACCCAAGAGGAATTAGAGGCCGATTTCGGGCCGGAGATAGACCGCGTTATTGAAAACACCAAACGTAGCCGCGAAGGGTACTTGGATGAACTGCGCCGCTTCTACGGTGGCTACCGCTTCTCCGAAACTCCGCTTACGGCCTACAACCCGTCCAGCCTACAGAATCATTTTTACAATAGAGGCAGTTTTAATAACTATTGGTACGCAAGCGGAACCCCATCTTTCCTTGTGAGGTTAATCGAAGAGAAAAAGATCGATATCAAGAATATGAATATAGACAACATACGAGCACGACTCAACTCTTTCGGTATATACGAATTAGATGGCATGAGCTCTGCCGTGGCGCTATACCAAACCGGCTACCTGACAATTTCCGATTACAACGCGGAATCCGGCATATATACGCTTGATTTCCCAAACGAAGAAGTACGCGCTTCCTTTGCGGAATCGCTAACCGGACATTGTCGATAGCCGGTAAATTCGGTTTTGACGTACCGCGACGCAAAGCGGCGCATGTGTTTTTGGTGGTTGCGGCGCGAAAGCGACGCATGTTTA
>LIUJ01000035.1 GCA_001462255.1 Fibrobacteria bacterium GUT77
AGCCATGAGATACGCACGCCCATGAACAGTATTATAGGTTTTTCGGAGCTGGCGCTCGACGACCCGTCCCTCTCCGCAAAGACCAAAGACTACTTAGACAAGATAAAATCGGCCTCGGAGGGGTTGCTCGGCATCATCAACGATATTTTGGACATTTCGAAGATAGAGGCCGGCAAGGTCGTTTTGGAAAACATTCCGTTTGACCTGCACGAGGTCTTCAAAATCTGCCAAAACATCATTACCCCCAAGGCTACGGCGAAGGGCATAAACCTGTTCTGCTATTCGGAGCCTACGTTGGGGAAGAAGCTCATAGGCGATCCGGTGCGTCTGCGGCAGGTCATTCTGAACTTGCTTACAAACGCCGTAAAGTTCACCAACTACGGCATGGTGAAGGTGTTGGCGTCCGTTGTTACCCAAACCGAGGAGAACGCGACCATCCATTTTGAGGTTAAGGACTCCGGCATCGGGATGAACGAGGAGCAATTGGCCAAGGTCTTTGAGCCTTTCACGCAAGCCGACAACAGTACCACGCGCAAGTACGGCGGCACCGGCCTGGGCCTAACCATAACAAAAAATTTTGTGGAGCTTATGGGCGGAGACCTCAAGGTCGAGAGCGTTATAGGGATAGGCAGCAAGTTTCACTTTGACATAACGTTTTTGACCTGCGACGAGAGCACGAAGACGGAGTCTTTCGGCGACGGCAAGGGCGGCGGTTCCGCCGATATGGAGAAGCCCTACTTCAACGCGGAGATATTGGTTTGCGAGGACAACGAGATGAACCAGATAGTGATCTCCGACCATTTATCGCGCGTGGGTATAAAGACGGTAATCGCCGAAAACGGCAAGGTGGGCGTGGAGGCCGTAGCCTCGCGAATGGCCAAGGGCGAGAAGCTCTTTGACCTTATATTCATGGACGTGCACATGCCCGTAATGGACGGCCTTGAAGCGGTGAAGAAGCTGGCCGAGTTGGGCAACACGATTCCCATAGTGGCCCTAACTGCCAATATCATGACCACCGACCGCGAGGCCTACAAGGCGCACGGCATGAACGAATACCTCTCCAAGCCGTTCGCGACGCAAGATCTTTGGAGTTGCCTGCTCAACTACATAAAGCCCGTGAAGCGGGAGGAAGCAAAAATGATGCAGGCGGCGGAGTCGCAACCGGCGGCCGCCGCTCCGCAACCGACGGCCTCGCCAGCGCCGTCCGGCGCCCCTCCGGCGGAATCCGACGAGGACGCGAAATTGCGTATGCGCCTGATATCAAACTTCCTCAAGGACAACAAGACAAAGGACGACGAGATAAAAAACGCCTTGGCGGCCGGCGACGTAAAATTGGCGCACCGTTTGGCGCACACCCTCAAAGGCGTGGCCGGTTTAGTGGCGCAACCGGGATTGCAAAGCGCCTCTTACGTAATAGAAAACGCCCTAAACTCCGGCGACACCGACACCGCCTCAAAAGGTTTGGGTAAGCTCTCGGAAGAGTTGAAAAAGGCGTTGTCGGAACTTACCGCGATTGCCGAATCCGCGCAAAAAAAAGACGCGCCCAAAACGGAACCGACCGTAACGCTCAACAAATCAGAGGCCTTGGAACTCATAGACAAGCTACGAGCTCTGCTGGAAAGCGGCGATTCCGACTGCATGAATTTGATAGACGGTTTGCGTTCCATACCGGAGTCTAAGAAGCTTATAGAACAGGTTGAAGACTATGACTTTGAACCGGCGTTGGAGACGTTGGAATCAATAAGAAAAGATCTTATGAACGCGTCGTAATTTTAGGATTACGGCGAGGCAATCTACGATTAAGGAGCGTGAATGGATTTTAACGAACCGAAAAAGTTAAGCATATTAATAGTCGACGACGAAAAATCGAACATCGACGTGCTTACCCATATACTCAAGGAAAAGTACAAGTTGTACATCGCCAAAAACGGCGAGAGCGCGCTCAAGATAGCCCGCGACAACCTGCCGAACTTGATCCTCTTAGACGTCATCATGCCCGACATGGACGGTTTTGAGGTATTGGCCGAGCTCAAAAAGTCGGAGCACACCAACAAGATACCGGTCATTTTCATTACCGGGCAGGATAGTAAGGAGGCGGAGATAAACGGGCTTAGCAAGGGCGCGGTGGACTACATAACCAAGCCGTTCAACAACATGATAGTGGAGGCGCGCGTAAACACACACATGAAGATTGTAGAGCAGATGCGCATAATTGAGCGTATGAGCATTATGGACGAGTTGACCGAACTGCCGAACCGGCGCTACTTCAACGATCAATTGGCCAGGGAGTGGGGCAGGGCCATAAGGGAGACGTTGTCTATAAGCCTCCTTATAATAGACGTGGACAAGTTCAAAACGTACAACGACACTTACGGCCACCCGCAGGGCGACAAGCTGTTGCACGCGGTGGCCTGCGTATTCAAGGAGTCGCTGAAGCGTCCGGCCGACTTCGTGGCTCGGTGGGGCGGCGAGGAGTTCATAATGTTGTTGCCGGGTTCCGACTTGGAGGGCGCGTTAAACGTTGCGGAGAGGGTACGCGCGTCGGTGGAGGCCACGACCATACCGTGTATCGACGGCGCGTCCACAAGCGCCACGGTGAGCATAGGAGTCAACTCCGAGCGCCCGATAATACACCTGCCGGCGGCCGGATTCGTCTCAAGGGCCGACAAGGCGCTGTACGAGGCCAAGGAATCGGGACGTAACAGGGTTTGCGTTTATAAAGAAGGAATGTAACTCTTAAACTTTTTCGAGGATACGCCTTTGCAATCGTCACCTATTCGTAAATTTGCCGCGATTCTTTTGTTCGCCGCGTTTATACTGATCTGCCCCGCCGCCGTCCGACCGGCGGCGGCGGACTCAAACCTCTTCCCCGTCCCGGATATCATAAAGCCCAACGTGGCCTTTTGGGTACGTATCTACACCGAGGTATCTTTGCAGGATGGGATTCTGCATGACCGCGATTATCCGCAGGTAGTCTACGAGAAGATGTCTAACGGCGACAAAACCGGGAAGAAGCTCGGCGAGCTCATAGACCAACACCGAAAGGTCTACGTAGACGCGATAATTGCCGTGAGGGATTCCGCGCCGGCCAAATGGGGGGATAAGGAAAAGCGCGTGGCGGAGCTCTTTAAAGCGTTGCCGGAGGGGGCGATAATAGGCGCCGAAGAGCGCATTCGTCACCAAGGCGGTCAACGCGAGCGCTTCAAACTTGGGTTGGAGCGGTCAACGATGTACTTAGACACCATATCCGCCATATTGAAGAAGAACGGCGTCCCCGACGAACTCAAATACTTGCCGCACGTGGAATCGTCGTTCGACGCCGAGGCTTACTCCAAGGTAGGCGCGGCGGGATTGTGGCAATTTATGCGTTCAACCGGCAAATTATACATGAAAATAGACTATATGTTCGACGAGCGCCGCGACCCGATAGTTTCCACAAACGCCGCCGCTAAATTCTTGAAATCCAACTACGATATGCTCGGCGCGTGGCCGCTGGCGATAACCGCTTACAACCACGGTCCCAACGGCATACGCGGCGCCGTGGAAAAACTCGGCACCCGCGACATCGCCGTCATACTCCAAAAGCACGAAAGCGCCTCTTTCCGCTTCGCCTCCAAGAATTTTTACAGTTGCTTCGTGGCCGTATTGCAAATAGTGGAGAAACCGGAGAAGTATTTTAAAGACATCAAATACAGGCCAAAATTCGCGGCGACCGGGATCAAACTGCCGTCCGCGATAAAAACCGACGCGCTATGCAAAGCCCTCGGCATAACCGAGAGCGAATTTGAGACGCTAAACCCAAGTCTGCGCCCGGTGGTATTCTCGCAAAAAAAGCCGCTTCCGGCCGGTTACAACGTAAACATACCAAGCCGCGTAAGCGCCGAAACGGCCCTCGCCGCCATAAACCGCGCCCCCGCGCCCACGCGTTCCACGCCTAAGGAAACGGCGGAGCCGGAGTCGGAGGGTTACTATACGATAGTAAGCGGCGACAACCTTCAGAGCATAGCGAAACGCTTGGGCGTGCAAATGAGCGAACTCGCGGCCGCGAACAACATTACGAACTCAAGCAAGATACAGGTGGGGCAGGTACTGCTGATACCGTCGGGTGAAGCGGGATGGGGAGCAACCGTCACGGCGTCCAAACCCGCAGCGAAAGCCGGAGCGGTCGATACGACAAAAGCCGTCGCCGTTGATACGACAAAAGCAGCCATAGTCTCCAAACCCGCGCCAAAGACGACGTCAACCGGTACCGCGAAGACCAAGCCGAGCGCCGACACGGTCAAAACGGCGTCGGTTGATACCCTGAAAAAAGCCGTCGCCGTCGCTACCGTCGATACGGCGAAAACAACGGTCGCGTCCAAATCCGTATCAATCGACACTACGATTGCCGTACCCGTAGATACGACGAAAAAAGTCTCAACAATCGTTGACTCGACAAAAACCGTAGGCGTACCTACGCCGGCATCCGTAACGCCGACCGCGCCGACGTTGATACGCAGTCTTAGCGTAACCGTAAAATCCCCGTCCTTTGAGCGCGTCGGCCCCGCTAAGGCGCCGGTAGCGACCGCGTCAACGCAACCCGTACCGGCTACGCCTCCGTCGCCTACGGCGATAGACACCGCGACGGCAAAACCGACCAAGATCAACCCCAATGTAAAGCCGGATCCCGACCCCACGTTCAACGCCGACGTTTACGACCTCGGCATGACCGTGGCCCCCGGCGGCTCAAGCGTGCGCGTCCGCGTCACCGTCGACGAGACCATCGGGCGCTTAGCCGAGTGGATGCGCGTGAACATAAGCGATATCCGCACGGCCAACAATATGGCGGAGAACGCCGTTCCAACGCTTGGGGCGTTCATCACAATCCCCATACGCTCGTCAACGAACATAAAGCGTTTTGAGGTCAACCGACTGCAATACCACTTGGCGATAGAGGAAGACTTCTTCGCGAATTTCAACGTTATAGACTTTGAGCAACGAACGATTAAGTCCGGCACAAACCTATGGCGTATATGCCGCGACGCGCAAATCCCATTATGGCTACTGAAGAAGTACAACCGCGGCATAAACTTCTACGCCATACAACCTGGTAGCCCCCTTTGGATACCTAAAATAAGCGCCAAGGACAGCGCGGCAAGCCCCGGAAACGAGTTCGCCCCGGCCGTGTCGGAGGCGGAGGAATCGGAAGGGCAATAGCCGGTCGCAAAAATTTGACTTTCAGCGTGCCCTAAAATTATATTAGTCGGTACGGTACGTCATAATAAAGAATTTTATAATGTTTTTTAGCGTAAGCGAATAGGCGAGAGACCGGAAGAATCCGTTAAAAAACATAAATGACGTCAACACGTATCAACGGCTTAAATGCTTAAACGGCAAGGAGGTAACAGCGGTGAATATTGTGGTATGTATCAAGCAGGTTCCCGGCACTACGCAGGTGAAGATCAACCCTGAGACCGGGACGCTCATCCGCGACGGAGTTGAGGCGGTGGTCAACCCGTTCGACGAGTACGCCATAGAGGAGGCCGTCCGCATAAAGGAGCGTGTCGGCGGGACCGTTAAGGTCATAACAATGGGGCCGCCGCAGGCCGACGCGGCGCTTAGGGCCGCCATATCCGTAGGGGCGGACGAGGGATACCTTGTCTCCGACCGCGCCTTCGCGGGATCCGACACTTGGGCTACTTCTTATACGCTTTCGAGCGCTATCAAGACGCTCGGCAAAATCGACCTCATAATCTGCGGCAAGCAAGCCATAGACGGCGACACGGCGCAGGTTGGGCCGGGCGTGGCGGAAATGCTCGACATACCGTTCGTGGCCTGGGTACGGAAGGTGGAGGACATTACCGAGAAATCCATAAAAGTGGAGCGACTCATGGAGGAGGGGTACGACGTGGTCGAGATGCCGCTTCCGGGGCTCATCACCGTCGTAAAGGAGATAAACGAGCCGCGGCTCGCCTCGCTGAAGGGC
>LIUJ01000036.1:0-297 GCA_001462255.1 Fibrobacteria bacterium GUT77
TTGCGTGACGGTTCGAGCGACGCCGCCGTGCAGAACGCGGCTAACGAGTGCATTACGATTATCGAAAAGATAATCTTTCAAGAAGTTGCGCCGGCCGAGGGTAAGGAACAGGCCGCTGCGGTGCTCGCCGCGTTAATCCGCAAGTGCGGCGGGGGCGACGCCTCAGCCGACGGCGACGACCCAATGCGTGAGGTCCTTGAGATTGTGGAGGATGTGTCGGCGGCGCTCGTCCTCATAGACCCTACCGACAACCAAGCGCTCGCCGTTGGCCTTCACTCCAAGCTCGAAAAGTTGCGC
>LIUJ01000036.1:435-6078 GCA_001462255.1 Fibrobacteria bacterium GUT77
CACTCCAAGCTCGAAAAGTTGCGCGGCGCTTCGGACGACGCCAAAGTGCAGAGCGCGGCAAACGCTTGCATAGCGCTTGTGGAGAAGATCATCTTCCAAGAGATCAAACCGGACGAGGGGATTGCGCAGATCGGCGACGCGCTCACGGCGTTGCGCCGCGGGTGCCAGTATGGGGACGGCGCCGCCGGCGTTGCGGTTGACGGCGGCGCCGCCGCCGCCGACCACGGCGACCTCGCCAAGGACATGGACTTTGATATGGACGCGGCCGAAGACGAGGCCGCCGCCAAAAAAGCCGCGCCGCCGGCCGCGCCGCTGAAACAGGACGCCGACGGTTTCTTCGTAGACACGTCGGCCAAGGCCAAACCCACGGTAAAATTCAAGCGCGAGATTGACATATCCACCCTCGACGCGTCGCTTCTAAGCGAGTTCATTGCCGAGGCGCAGGAACACTTCGCCAACGCCGACGACGCGCTACTCAGGCTTGAGGCCTCCCCGGCCGACGTCGACATTATAAACGAGCTGTTCCGCGTCTTCCATACTATAAAGGGCGTGGCCGGATTCCTGTCTCTCGACGCCATCCAAGCGCTCGCGCACGCTACCGAAAGCCTTATGGACAAGGCGCGGGAGAAGGTTTTTGTACTCAACGCCGCGGCCATAGACCTCATATTCTCCACGGTAGACACATTAAAGAAAGAGGTGGACTCGCTCACCACAGCCCTTGAAAGCAATACAACGTACGTGGTTCAGGAGATCATGGACCAAATCATAGCTTCCGTGAACGCCATGCACGACAGCTTGATCAACAATAAACCCATGCCTAAGCTGGGCGAAATATTGGTCGCGCAGGGTAAGGTCACTCCGCCGGAGATTGAGTCCGTACTTAACGAGCAGGAACGCAGACCCGGTACCAAAATGGGCGAAATATTGGTTGAGCGCGGCGTGGTCGCCCCAAGCGACGTCTCGCAAGCCCTTGAGAAGCAGGGTAACGCCGCCGCCAACAAAGGGCCGGTCGTCGTAAAAGAGAGCGTAAAAGTAGATACCGACAAGCTCGACAAACTCGTCGATATGATCGGGGAGCTCGTTATAACGGAGTCTATGGTAACGGGCGGGCTCGAAGGCAAAGACTTCCAAAGCTCGCGATTAGGCGTCAACGCCCGCCAGCTCAAAAAGATCACGCGGCAGTTGCAGGAAATCGGGCTCTCAATGCGTATGATGTCCCTAAAGGCGACCTTCAACAAAATGGCGCGCCTCGTTCGCGACCTCGCGAAGAAGGCCAACAAGGAGATCGCGTTCGTGAGCGAGGGCGAGGACACCGAGCTCGACAAGTCCGTTATAGAACATATAGCCGACCCGCTTGTCCACATGATCCGCAACTCCGCCGACCACGGGCTGGAACCGCCCGACGAGCGCGAGGCCGCCGGCAAGCTACGCACGGGTACCATCACCCTAAGGGCATACCAAAAGGGCGGCTCAATTTGTATAGAGATACAAGACGACGGCCGCGGCCTCAACCGCGACGCCATATTTAAAAAGGCGGTGGAAAAAGGCATACTAAGCCCCGACGCGCAGGTCTCCGATGCCGAAATCAACCACCTGATATTCGCCCCGGGATTCTCCACGGCCGCCCAAGTGACCGACATCTCCGGCCGCGGCGTAGGCATGGACGTTGTAAAGAAGAACGTGGAAGCGTTGCGCGGGCGTATAGAAATAAACACCAAAAAAGGCGAGGGGACTACGTTCATCATCCACCTCCCGCTCACGCTGGCAATTATGGACGGCATGGTGGTATGCGCCGGAAACGAACGCTACATACTGCCGACCTTCTCGGTGGTGGAAAACTTCAAACCGGCGCTAAGCGACCTGACCGACGTTATGGGCACGCAAAAGATGGTTATGTGCCACGGACAGTTGCTACCGCTCTACAGCTTGGCCGAGGTTATGGGCAAGAAAAACACCGTCACGGTCGAAAACGGCATTGTGATGGTAGTGGAGGACGCCGGCAAACGCACAGGTCTGCTGGTAGATAAGATCATAGGCCAACAGCAGACGGTCATAAAAAAGCTGGGCGAGGGCGTAGGAAAGATAGACGGCGTTTCGGGTGGTGCCATCATGCCCGACGGCAAGGTAAGCCTAATTATAGACGTCGCGGAAACGGTTAAACTGGCCATGAAGAGCGGAAGCACGATAGCCGATCCTAAGGCCTGATGTTTTGAGCTTTGAATTTTTGATAATTTTTTAGATAAAGGCACGGATAATGGGCGAACTACAGCATCTGCTGGAACGCGGTTGCATATACATCGCGACCGGCGAGGGCGCCGTTCAAACGGTGTTGGGCAGTTGCGTCTCCGTGTGCCTATGGGATCCGGAGGCGCGGTGCGGCGGAATGAACCACTTCATCTACCCGCAAACAATGCGTAAAGAACAGGCCACGCCAAAGTACGGAAACGTGGCCACGATGGCGCTAATCAAACTGATGTGCGAGGAGGGTTGCAGCACACGCGGCCTGACCGCCCACATAATAGGGGGCGCCCACCCGGACGGCGCTACCGACAGTACCGGTATGCGCAACGTGGAGGTAGCCAGAAAAATTCTAAACGAAAAGGGCATAACCATAGTCTCCGAAGACGTCGGCGGTAGAGTAGGCCGAAAGGTAGTCTTCGACCTGTCTACAGGCCAAGTAGCCGTGCTAAAAGTCATGAGACTGAGAGCGGAAGATTGGATCAATTGATTTTTTAAATCACGGGAATTATCCGAGGTTTATATAAGGCCGTAGGGAGGCCTAAAATGTGTAAATCATTGATTTTTGCCCTAATTGCGGTCGCTATGACGGCATGGGGTACGCGCAGGAGATGCCACCGGAAGTAAAAGCGTTTTTGGATAATTATACGACGGATTCCACGGCACCCATGGGGCCTTTGTACGCTAAGAGTAAGGGGTATTTTGATGATTCTACGCCTATTAAGGACTTGAAGTGGAGAGCCATTCAGGTGTATAATCTCAAAGATATTTCTATTGACGAGTATCCTGATACGGTTGCTTTGAGCGAAATTATTGAGCCTATCCCTTTTTGGCATGTTTTTATTATGGCGTATGGTAAACCGCTTTATAAATTAAGGTTAATTACGAATAAAGATGGGCCCCCTAAAATTTTTAATGATAGATTGCCTCTCACCAATCCTAGAGTCGAGTTCCGAGACAGTGTGTGGGTTCCGCTATTAAAGGCTTATCCGGCATCGACCGGGATTAATCCGGTGTTTGTTGAAGTGCCGTTCGCTATGTTTGGGTATAAGATTTCGTCGAGGATGGGGTATGGGGGTAAGAATATGGATCAAGTGTTTTACTTTAAGCAAAAAGGGCCAAGAAAAATATATTATATAGGATCGGATGGTGGGTCAGAAAAAAATGATACAGTAGGGAAAACGCTGTTTACGGCATCGTTAGAAACGTTAGATGACAGCAAAAATCTTGTAAAACGTTGGAAAAATATGTTAAAGATGAATCAAAGAAGTGAGAATGAGCGCATACGATTGGAAAAAAGTAACGGTGTTAGTAAAGGGGATAGTGCTGGGTGGAGAGGATATGAGCCAATGAAAATTAAAGGGGAGACGATGAAAGAGCTAAGGAACGTAGACGTTTGTTGGAAGAGAGGGCAGGCGGTAAGATGAAAAATGAATATTACGAAAAAATAGTGTTCGGTCGAAGCGTGTTTAAGGCGACAAACGGAAAAAGCGAGAAGGTGTCTAAGATTTTGAGGGTACTGTAAAAAAGCTTGATTTTATGAACGCAATATACTATATTGATAGTAGAAAATAAGGTTAATTGGAAGATAACGGGAATTATCCGAGTTCATAAACGCCGTAGGGAGGCTTAAAATGCGTAAATCATTGATTTTTACCCTAATTACGGTCGCTATGACGGCAGGTTTGGGGTTGGGGTACGCGCAGGAGATGCCACCGGAAGTAAAAGCGTTTTTGGATAATTATACTACGGATTCCACGGCACCCATGGGGCCTTTATACGCTAAGAGCAGGGGGTATTTTGATGATTCTACTCCTATTAAGGATTTGAGGTGGAGGGCGATTCAGGTGTATAATCCCAAAGATATTTCTATTGACGAGTATCCTGATACGGTTGCGTTGAGTGAAATTATTGAGCCTATCCCTTTTTGGCATGTTTTTATTATGGCGTATGGTAAACCGCTTTATAAATTAGAGTTGTCTAATAAAGATGGACAGCCGAAATTTATTACGGTTTGGCTTCCACCATCTAGTCCGGGGGTAGAATTCAAAAATGATGTGTGGGTTCCATTGTTAAAGGCTTATTCTGTGTCAACCGGAATTAATCCTATAAGCATTGAAGTATTATCCGTTACGTATGAGGCTATGGAGGCCATGCAATCACCGGTGAGGATGTATGGTGGTTTTGTGATAGATCGTTTTTTTTATTTCAAACAAAAAGGACCAAGAAAAATATATTACATAGGATCAAACTCAACGGGAAGAACAGATTCATTAAGGAGGGCGGTGTTTACAGCGTCGTTGGAAACTTTGGACGATAGCAAAAATCTTGTAAAACTTTGGAAAAATATTTGGAAACAAATATTGAATAAAGGTAATAAGGGCAAGAATAGTACGGATGAGCGCGTAAAATTGAAAAAAAGTAACGATGTAGACAAACGGGACAGTGTTGTGTGGAAAGAGGTACCTAGAATGAATATTAGAGGGAATAGTAATGAGGAAGCATTTAAAGAAATGAGGCGTTTTAGGGATGAAAAGGTGGGTGGCAGATGAAAAATTATCAAAGAAATATAGTTACGCTTATAGTACTTTGGGTATTGCTCGTTGCGTATGGTGTTGTTGCGCAAGAAAGGCTTATTAACAATATATCTACATTTAATCAAGAGGGGAACCAAACTTGTTGGGCGGCGTGCCTTCGCATGGTAATGTCTTATTACGGGCTTTCAAAAGAGGAAGATGACATTCGTAGGTTGGCGTTTCACGTTCCTGATACGGAAGTTGCGCCAAATATGACGAATAACATTGACTCTGTGGGTCAGTTGTTTACGCGTTTGATGGTTTCTGTAGGTCACAGATGCGGGGATGACGTGCTTACCCCAAATAACGTTGTAAGCCTGATCAATGCTGGAAGACCAATTATAGTGGGGATGAGAATCTCTTATAACGATTCTACATGGGGTCATATGTGCGTGATAGTTGGGTATGAGGGGAGCGGTAATGTTATGAGACTATTGCTTGTTAATCCCTGGCCTGGTGATCCTGGTAACGATGAATATCTAAGGGTGGTGTATTCAGATTTTATTAATGGAATTGCACCGTATGGTGACATTCCTAATGTTACTATTAGATGGTTAGAAAGCATCTTTCCGGTAGCGTCCCCCCCCGCCTCTCCGCAAACCGACGTAGATAAGGTTGCGTTAAGAACCAAGACGATTAGCGCGGCTTTGGATCAAACGGCTTCCGGTACGGATAATCTGCCGAGTATAATCCATATTTGGGATACAGATCCGTATATGGAACGGGTGATAGTGGATTCAACCAAGTCCAATGTGGGCATATTGTCATCATATTGGCTTCCCAACGCTGTTATTAGGTCGCCTCGCGCTTTGAGCGTGCGCGGCGCGCA
>LIUJ01000037.1:0-4249 GCA_001462255.1 Fibrobacteria bacterium GUT77
AAATCGTATTTGACTTTATCTTTTTATTTTTATAACTTAACATAAAAAAAACTACAAAATGATAAACAGAAACGAAATTCAAGAAACAAACGAAATGATCGACAAGGACAACTTCGACGTCCGCACGATCACCATGGGCATCTCCCTCTTTGACTGCGTCGAAAGCTCCGGCGCCGGGACGGCCGAGCGCGTTTATAAAAAGATAACCGAATCCGCAAAAAACTTAGTCTCCGTGGGGCGCGAGATCGAGAGCGAGTACGGCGTCCCAATAGTCAACAAGCGCATATCCGTGACGCCTGTCAGCCTTCTCGGAAAGGCCGAAGCCGACTTCACGCAAATCGCCGACGCGCTCGACAAGGCCGCGCGCGACTGCGGCGTCAACTTCATCGGCGGCTACACGGCGCTGGTTCACAAGGGGATGACCGCAAGCGAAAGCGCGTTCTTAGACACCATCCCTAACACGCTGTCGGCCACGGAGCGCCTTTGCTCTTCCGTAAACGTTGCCTCCACGCGCTCCGGCATAAACATGGACGCGGTGAAGCGCATGGGCAAAATAATCAAACGAACGGCCGATCTCACGAAGGAGCGCGACGCGATAGGCTGCGCGAAGTTCGTGGTTTTCGCCAACGCCGTGGAGGACAACCCGTTTATGGCCGGCGCTTTCAACGGGGTGGGCGAGGGCGACCGCGTGATAAACGTGGGCGTAAGCGGTCCCGGCGCGGTCAGGCGGGCGCTTGAACGTTGCGGGGCAAGTGCCGATTTCGGCGAACTCTCCGAATGCGTCAAAAAGACCGCTTTCAAAATAACGCGGGTGGGACAGCTCGTGGCGCGAGAAGCCGCCAAACGGTTAAACGCCACTATGGGAATCATCGACCTCTCGCTCGCCCCCACGCCCGCCGTCGGCGACAGCGTCGCCCATATCTTGGAGGTTATGGGGCTGTCAAGCGTTGGGGCGCACGGATCGACCGCCGCGCTGGCAATGCTAAACGACGCCGTCAAAAAGGGCGGGCTCATGGCCGGCGTGTACGTGGGCGGGTTAAGCGGCGCCTTCATCCCCGTAAGCGAAGACGCCGGAATGATAGAGGCCGTGGGCAGGGGTAGCCTGTCGCTGGAGAAGTTGGAAGCCATGACCTCCGTGTGCAGCGTAGGCTTGGACATGATAGCAATCCCCGGCGACACGCCGGATGAGGTCATAGAAGCCATAATCGCCGACGAGTGCGCGATAGGCGTCGTGAACAACAAAACTACCGCGGCGCGTTTGATTCCCGTTCCGGGAAAGACTGTCGGAGACAAGGTGGAATTCGGCGGTCTGCTCGGCACGGCGCCGGTAATGGCGGTAAACAAATTCTCACCGGCCGGCTTCATAAACAGGGGCGGGCACATTCCCGCGCCGATTATCAGCAATAGGAATTGATGGAATGTGACCGTCACATTGGCTTACTTCATAAACGCGAAATAGACGGCCGCGACAATCAGTAAAAAAGATACGGCGTGATTCCACTTGACGCCCCCGGCCCCCAGTATAAATACGGCCAACACAGTAAAGACCGTAAGGGATACGGCCTCCTGAATCACCTTGAGTTGCCACATGGAAAACGGGCCGCCGTACTCCGAAAAACCGAGGCGGTTGGCTGGTACCTGCATACAGTATTCAAAGAACGCGATTCCCCAGCTTATCAATATTATCCCGAATAACCCGATTTTTGAGAACCTCGGCATCGCCGCGAAGCGTAGGTGGCCGTACCACGCCAAGGTCATAAAGATGTTTGACATCGTCAGCAGAATTATCGTATAAAACCCGCGCATATCGCCCCCGTCGCCGCTCACTCAAAAGTCTTCGGGTTGGAGTAGCCGGGTTTCACGACCACGTTGTCTTTGTCTTTAACGAACTCGTTATAAACGCCCTCCCACTCGTCGAAGGAGTACTCCTCCACGGAGACGGAGACGTACTTTGACGGCTTGCCCATAGTTTCGCTGACTACCGCGCCGATTTGCTCGGCGGCGGCTTGGATTTGCCGTTGCGACGGGCCTTTTATTGTTTTAATTACGATGTGCGGCATTCCTCGCTCCTTTGTTAAAAGTTACCGGTTTATATGAAAATAACATTTTCCTCGCGTCGTTGTCAACAATAAATTGAAAAAACAAAAATTTGAATCGGCGGTTGCGGATATTATTTTATTGTATGTTACCAAATGTGTTATTGTCTCAAAAAACAGGTAAAACCGTGCAATCAATTGAAGTAACCCAATACATCGCCGAGATCAGCCGCATCTACCAAGCCAGCGACGCCACCGAGCACACATACCGACCGGCGCTCCAACGGCTATTGGAAAGCCTTGCTGAACAATCGACCATATCCTTGATGAAAGATTTGGTAATTAAAAACGAACCCAAAGGACGCACCGACTGCGGTAATCCGGATTACAGCGTTAAACGGAAAGATACCGCCATTGGTTACATTGAAGCAAAGACCGTCGGCACAAACTTAGACGATAAAGCGCATAAAGAGCAGTTCAACCGTTACAAACAAGCAATAGATAATATCATTTTCACCGATTACCTCGAATTCCGCCGTTACGTAAAGGGCGAACCGGCGGGTAGCGTCCGCATCGCCGAAATCAACGGTGGCAAAATCGTACCGGTAAAAGCCAACTTCGAAGACTTCGAGCGGCTTATTACGGAGTTCGGAACCGCTCAACCGCAACCGATCACTTCTTCCGCCGAAATCGCCAAAATGATGGCCGGTAAAGCCCGATTAATGGCCGGCATTATTGAGGAGGCCATCAATATCGCGGAGAAAAATTCAGATACCGACAACGCGCTGAAAGAGCAAATGGAAGACTTTAGAAACGCGCTTATAACGGACATCACGCCCCAAAAATTCGCCGACGTTTATGCCCAAACCGTTGCGTACGGGTTATTTGCCGCCCGTTTGCACGATGAAACGCCCGACACGTTCAGCCGGAAAAAAGCCGCTGACCTGATACCAAAAACAAACCCGTTCTTACGTAGCCTTTTCGAGAATATCGCCGGCGTCAACCTCGACGAGAGCATCCGCCAAATAGTGGACGATCTCGCGGACACTCTGCGCATCGCCAACTTGGCGGAAACCAAAGAACGCTTCGGCGAGCGCGTCTCGCAGGACCCTATAATCCATTTTTACGAGATTTTCTTATCGGAGTACAACCCGACATTGCGGAAAAATCGGGGCGTGTGGTACACTCCGCAACCGGTAGTTTCCTTTATCGTTAACGCTGTTGATGAAATTTTGCGAAAAGAGTTCGACTTGACCGACGGGTTAGCCGACATTTCGACAACTTCAACGCATAAATCAAACGCTATCGACATAAAAGACAAAGGCCCCGAAGCGAATAAAACGGAGAAAAAAACGCATAAGGTACAAATACTTGATCCGGCGGCAGGAACCGGCACTTTCCTTGCCGAGATTGTAACTCTAATTGCCGGTAAAATCAAAGCGCATTCGGCGGGCACGTGGCAAAGTTACGTAAAAAACGACCTCATCCCGCGTATAATCGGGTTCGAAATACTCATGGCCCCCTATACGATTGCCCATACCAAGCTCGAACTTTTGCTGGAACAAACTGGATACAATGCCGACGACGACGGCCAACGATTGCGCATCTATCTTACAAACGCGTTGGAAGACGCCATACCTAAAGCCGGAACGCCTATCCTTGTCCGCGAAGCGAGAGGGGCAAACGACATTAAACATGACGCGCCCATTATGGTGGTGATAGGGAATCCGCCGTATAGCGGAGAGAGCCAAAATAAGAGCGAATGGATTGACCGACTGATGGACGACTACAAGAAAGAGCCGCCCGCCGACTCCGCTATGCAAAAGAGCAATCCCGACCATTGGTTGGAATTGCACGAGCAAAGCGCTCACAGTTTGTATGAACGCAATTCCAAATGGATTAACGACGATTACTGCAAGTTTATCCGTTTGGGACAATATTTCGTGGATAAAAACAACGAGGGCATATTAGCGTATATCAATAATCACGGTTTTCTTGACAATCCTACCTTTAGGGGGATGCGTTGGAGTTTGTTGAAAAGTTTTGATAAGATTTATATCGTTGATTTGCACGGCAACTGCCTAAAAAAAGAAGTTTGTCCTGACGGAAGCGCAGACGAAAACGTATTTGACATTAAGCCCGGCGTGAGTATTAACATTTTCGTTAAAACCGATAAAAAGAAACGCGGCAAATTGGCTGAAGTATATCACCTT
>LIUJ01000037.1:4427-4747 GCA_001462255.1 Fibrobacteria bacterium GUT77
AAACAAGTTTTCCAAAGTTAAGTTCACAAAACTTAAGCCGTTGGCACCGGAATACTTTTTTGTGCCTAAAGACTATGGGGTTAAAGAGGAGTATGAGAAAGGATTCAGCGTACAAGAATTGTTTCCGGTGAACGGGGTCGGAATTTGTTCCAAACGAGATGAAACCGCATTTCAACACAACAAGAAAGATTTAATGAATATTTTGAATGATTTTAAAGCGTTATCCGAACATGAAATAAAACAAAAGTATAAAACCGAAATAAATGAAAGCAGAGACAAAAAAACTATTTACGCGAAACAGAATATTATAGATTTTGGTG
>LIUJ01000038.1:0-1783 GCA_001462255.1 Fibrobacteria bacterium GUT77
GCGTCCCAGTCCGCCTCCGGTATCAGCGGGTAAACCGGATGATAAAGCCCGCTACCCACGAACTCAATGGGCGAACGCCTGAAACGATCCATAAAGTCGGCAATGGGCGCGACATTCTGAAACGTTTCCCGAATCCCCGGATCCTCAAGTTGCTTGAGCAACGTACCGGAGACGCTAAGGTGTAGCCTCGCGATATCCTCGTATCCCTCCAGCATACGCGTAACGCGGTCGTAACACCATAGTATCTGTTTCGCCTCCCATTGTTCGTCGGGCGCGTTGAAGAGCGCCAAGAGGTTCCCCAACGGCTGGTGGAGGTGTAGACCGAGAGCGTGGTAGATTTCGCCCATAAGCGCGCGTTCCTTTTTTAAGGTATCAATATCAATTAATATATATTTTTTTCAAAATAAAATCAAAATTCAGCCGCAAACGCTACTGCCGACCGCGACTTAAAGAAAGCGCCTTTGCGTTTTTTCACGAATTTTTTGCCGTGTCTTGATTTATGGAATCCTCCGCCGTAGCCGTCGTACTCGGCGGGCAACCAAATGTCTTCGGGGCCTATGCTTCCGTCGTCAAGTATCGGGCGGATTGACAGTTTGGCGTCGCTTCCGCTACCTGTGATTTCGTACGTCAACTCAACGGTTTTTCCCGCGTAGCCGCCGCTCGTAAGAATCAGGAACAAGCGGGAATCGGGCGTTGTATACCATAACGGGTCTTCGTACTCGTAACCGTCTTCATTGTACCAATAAGCGTAGTATAGGCCGTCGTAAAAGTTATAGTAGCCGTCATAGTACCAACCGTCGCCGAAGTAGCGTTCGCCGTTCCAAAAATACATCATATCAAAATCGAGCGTATCATTACCGTCGCTCTCCGAAAGCCACATCAAATCGGTATAGGCGGAGGATGTGAATAGGGCCGGGTCTTGATTGCGAACGGTACCCAGCCTACCTCTGACGGCCGCGACGTCAACCTTTTCAGCGACAATCGTATCGCAAGTTTCCCCAACGCAATCGATTAGAGTAATCATGTTGCCGGAGATTGAGAATCGCAAAGCGTCGACACCGCCGTTGGCGCGGATGTTTTCGTATAACGTGTCGTTGCTCGTTTGCCATATTCCGATATTTTCCCAGCTCTCAATCCAAAAGTCGTCAACCTTAAAAAAGCCACCCGATATTATGGCGCCCTCGGCCGTGATAGTGGTTATGTCTATTCCTATACCGTCGTCGTTTTCGTAGATTATGCGCCAGTCGCCCACAAGCGGCGGCTTCGGCGGAGGGACTACGGTGTCCGTTGGATTGGTAACGCCGTTATCGTCAATCGGGTCGTCCCACACAATCATGCACCCGCCCAAGAGGCAAGCGACCGTCAAAAGTCCGGTTACGATAAAAGTCTTAAACGACACAAAGTCCTCCGCGTTAAAAAGGTTTTTGCGGCACGCGCTTCAACAAAAACGGAAAATACCGTATTTCATCAATATTTTATAAATATAATAGTTTGGCGGCGCAAACATCAAATAAAAATGGGATTTGTATATTTGTGAGTTACGAACTTGAATTCGCGCCGAACTTTTTTGGCCCAACGTCGTACCCATAATGTATATTTTTACAACTGATACCGACCGGTTGGAAGGTGATGTTCCCGATTACCGTGAATTTATAGGTTCAAAGGAATTTATTATGTGTGGAATAGTGGCTTACATAGGCGACAAACCCGCCCTGCCCATTCTTATAAACGGCCTAAAAAGGTTGGAGTACCGCGGCTACGACAGCGCCGGCGTCAGCGTGAT
>LIUJ01000038.1:2059-5177 GCA_001462255.1 Fibrobacteria bacterium GUT77
GACCCACGGCGAACCCAGCGTCGCAAACGCGCACCCGCATCTCTCCGCCAATGGCAAAATAGCCGTTGTGCACAACGGGATCATCGAAAATTACGCAACCGTCAAAAAGATACTGGAGTCGGAGGGGGTGAAGTTCGCCTCCGATACCGACACGGAGGTCATCGCCCACTGGATATCGCGCTTTTACGAGGGGAACCTCGGTGAGGCGGTTTTGGACGCCCTCAAATCGCTTGAGGGGGCTTTTGGCTTGGCGGTAATATGCGAGGACGAGCCGGACGTGCTCATTGGGGCGCGGCGGGGCAGTCCGCTTATCCTCGGTGTCGGCGACGGCGAAAGTTTTTTGGCCAGCGATGTTTCCGCCGTCGTTGAGCATACGCAGAAAATCGTTTATCTTGAGGACGACGACGTCGTTGAAATCACCCGTAGCGGGTTCTCCGTCCGCAACGTTTCGCGGCAACCGGTCAGTCGTGAGACGCGGGAGATAGAGGCGGATTTGGAGATAGCCAAGAAGGGGAGCTTTCCGCACTTTATGCTCAAAGAGATATTTGAGCAACCGGAGGCGTTGCGCAACTGTACGCGCGGACGGTTGTTGCTCGACGAGGGCAACGCGAAGCTGGCCGGGCTTGATAACTCGCTAAAGGAGTTGCGTTCAATAGACCGCGTGATAATCACCGCCTGCGGAACGAGCTACTACGCCGCGATGGTGGGGGAGTACCTAATCGAGGAGTGGGCGGGTATACCCGTGGAGGTCGAGTACGCCTCCGAATTTCGCTATCGCAACCCTATAATAGGCGTAAACACGCTGATTTTTACCGTTTCGCAGTCGGGTGAGACGGCGGATACGCTGGCCGCCCTCAAAGAGGCGAAGCGCAAGGGCGCTAAGGTACTCTCGATTTGCAACGCAGTCGGTTCCACGATAGCCCGCGCCGCGGACGGCGGCGTCTATCTGCACGCCGGCGCGGAGATCGGTGTGGCGAGCACCAAAGCCTTCAACGCGCAAGTTGTGGTCTTGGCGCTGATAGCGCTTTTGTTGGGGCGGCAGAGACGCCTGTCGTTGGAACAAGGCATAGAGATAACGAAGGCAATAAGCGCTTTACCCGGTTTGGTTGACGAGACGTTAAAACTAAGCGACGAGATTTTGTCGATCGCCAAAAGTTACTATCAATGTACCAATTTTTTGTACTTAGGCCGCCACTACCACTACCCGGTAGCTATGGAGGGGGCTCTGAAGCTAAAAGAAATCAGCTACATCCACGCGGAGGGATATCCGGCCGCGGAGATGAAGCACGGCCCGATAGCGCTGATAGACGCGAATATGCCGGTGGTCATAGTGGCCCCCAAGGACGCGTTGTTTGACAAAGTAGTCTCCAACGCGATGGAGATAAAAGCGCGCGGCGGTCGTCTGATAGTAGTGGCCACGAGCGACTCCGCCCCGTTAGACGAATTTGCGAGCCATATAATAAGAATACCCGCCACACATCCCGCTCTAATGCCGGTTTTAGCGAGCGTTCCGTTGCAACTTTTGGCGTACCACATAGCCGTATTACGCGGCAATGACGTGGATATGCCGAGAAATCTTGCCAAGAGCGTTACCGTTGAGTGAAGGTGATGTTTAGTCCAATACAAAACCCAAGGAGAGAAGCGTTCCATGAGCCTCACAAATTATGTAATAGCCTATATCACAGTAAAAGACAAATCTCAATCCCTATCAATAGGCCGCACCCTAATCGAAGAACGCCTCGCCGCTTGCGTCAACGTAATCGGCAATATGACTTCAATATATCGTTGGGAAGGCGAGATCAATGAAGACGACGAGGCCGTATTGATAGCGAAAACGACCTCCGAGAAAATCGAGGCTTTGACGGAACGCGTCAAGCAACTGCACACATACGCCTGCCCGTGCGTTGTATGGATACCAATCGCCGGCGGCAATAAGGAGTATTTGGAGTGGCTCGAACGCGGCGTCTAACGTCGCGCGGTAAGCACGGTGTGCAGCCCCATCCTAAAGGTCACGGATGGGGATTATATGTCAATGTCAACCGTTTCTAAGATGCGCCGCAACCTTTACGTCCTCTTTTTGTATGTGGCTCACCAACCAGTCGCCCACGTTGCGAACCAGCTTGTTTACCACAACCGGCGTGGGGCCGTTCTTCTTCAGTTCTACGGACAAGTCGGCCACTACATTCAGAAACGACTCGTGTAGTTTGCGGTGGTTCGGAAAATCCGGGTAGTTTGACTTTTTTTGCAACGCCTCCTCGTCGGAGAAGTGCCGCTTGGTGTATGAGGTTAAAAAGTCGAGCATGGGGCCGGTCTTATCGGCGGCCTGCCCTTGTCGGCACGCGTCGAGCAGGTTGTTTATCGCCTTGATAAGCTCCTTGTGTTGCGCGTCGATGACTTGGTTGCCGGTTTCGAGCGCCGGGCTCCAGTTGAAAGCCATAAAAACCTCCTTATAATTGTTACGTTTGGACTATAATACGGATATGTTGATACCTTAATATAATTGATTTATCGACAAAAAATTGTTTTTATCGCAAAATCGCGCTACATTGTATTATATTATTATAACATACGCGTGTTATAAACCGTCCGTCCGTATAATGACGAATTGGGGGGTAATTGTCCATGAAACAATCGAAAACGACGTTGATATTGCCAATAGCTGTCGTCGCGTGCCTCCTATCGCTTAACGGCTGCTATACCCGTTTGGCGTCGTACCAAGGCGAGGTGACCGAGGCGGGGAGCAAGGGCGGCTGTACGGATTGCCGGGATGAGGTTCCGTATACCGGCGATCGGCAGGTTTGCGTTTGGGAGCGCGATTTCTTCGGGTACCCGGAACTCAGATGCTACTACACGAGCTATACGAGCAGTTGGCTGTACTTCCACAATACGCCGTGGTGGTATAGGAGCAGTTACGGGTGGCGTGATACGCGGGGATGCCCGCCGCACTATTACTACGACAGGGTTTCCGGGGTGTGCCGGTACTACGGCGGGTCGTCGTATCCTGGGCCTAATCCGGGTACGGGCGGAGGTAGCGGGGGCGGCGCGGTCGTCGGTTCGTCCAAACCTAAGCCTATGGGCCGCGGCGGGGTTACATCCGGCGGTACGCACGAAGAACAGC
>LIUJ01000039.1 GCA_001462255.1 Fibrobacteria bacterium GUT77
TTTTATTCCGCTACCCACCCTGCGGGGACACCCCGCAACGCCCCGCTATATAATAACCCTTTCCTCAACGTTTTCCCTATCAGGTGGGTCTCCCACCTGATAAGGAAAACTATAACAAACCGATACGTCAACATCAAAAGATTATTATCATTGATTATTTTTCTTCAAGTTCGGGAACGATTTTTTGTAATTCTGTACGTAATTTTTGCGCCGACTCGGGATTTTTGATTAATTCTTCAAGACGACGTCTGAATTCTCTGTTGTCCAATAGGTTGGACTTTAGGTCTTTTAACAAATTCCGAGCGGCGAGCAAACGGCACAGAGACGGTACGGCCGAAGCCACGTTCTCCGGTCTGAAAGAGTCCATTCCAGTAATAGGAATAGTAACCGGCATCTCGCTCCCGTCGCCCTTCAGTTTGTTGTCCACTGTAAACGAAAGCGACAGGCCGAACTTCGCCATGACCTGTTGAAAGTTGTTTTTGTCAATCGCGATCTTGTCGCGGTCGGCAATACGGCTATCCTTCTTGCGCCCCGTAAAGTCGCCCATCACGAGCAATTTTAGCGGCAGTTCAATGTTTTTACGCGCGTCGCCCTTGCCCACGTCGAGCTTAAGGTTGATTCGCGCCGCCGGTATCTCATTCTGAAAACTTCCCGCCATTTTTTGTCCCTTTCCGTTTGTGTTTTAACGCGTGTATCAATAACTGTTGAACGCGTATACCTATATTCCCATCTCCAATACTTCAGCGATCCGCTTTAGGCACCTCGCTATTTCCCTACGCGCGTCCGCGTTTATCCCTGGATCGGTTTTTTTATCCGTAGGCTTGCCGACGGGTTTATTATTCTGCGGTTTATCCCAAAAACTCGCCGCTTGACCGCTACTCTCCGCCAACACAAGCCCCGCGTCCGCAACACCCGCAACCGACGCGTCGGCATACGTTGACGCCGTCTCCGCCTTCGCCTTCGCCTCAAGCTCGCTCTTAATCGCGCTCTCCCACTCAAGCGCACGCTTGTACAGTAGCAACGGAAACGGAGCGCCCACCGACGAAAATCGTTTTTCAAGCGCCGACTTAAACCTCAATAACGCCGCCAAAAGCCTCGCGACGTGTTCCGCGTCTCGCGCCGACGCCTCAACTTTGGGACAAGCGCTTGTGAAACGCGATTCCGACAACCAACGCAAGGCCGATAATTTTGCCCCGTCGCGTTGCGGAAATATTTTGTCGTAACTATCTCCGCAATAATCAGCCAACGCCCAAAAAACATCCGCCAATCGCCCGTGGTCGCCCATCCTAAGCATCGCGTAAGCCAAAAACGAGAGAGCCCTCACGTCCTTAGACTTCTCCGACAGTATCTTGACGGAAAGCGACTCCACGGCATTGACATCGATGTCGCCGAGTTTTCCCATCTCAACCTTCAACGCCTCGTAGTCGACGTCGTGGTTGACGTCGGAACCGAACGGGCTGTCGACGTTAGGTATAGGTGCGGTTATTTTTGATAAAAAATCCGACACGGTTTATCCTCGCTCTCTGCTTGATACGTAGGGGCGACCGTCCCCGGTCGCCCGGCTTTTGACATCGAAAAACGTTGCTATCTTTGCACGTTTATCAGTACCGATACCCTCTCGGTCTTCCCGGCCTTTGTGGTAAGAATGCCGCGAGCCACATACGTGCCTTCGGCGGCTTGGCGGCCTTTCGCGTCTTTCAAGTCCCACTTGGCGACCAAACGTCTATTGGCATTGCCGCGATTGTCGTTGACAATTACGGTTACAACCGCGTCGCCGGCGGCATCGTAAATAAACAGCTTCCCGTCTTTGAGAGCGGCGCCGCTACGGAAGAAACTAACCGTACTGCCGGAGGAACTCGAAATCGGGATCGGACCGGCGGTCAGGCTACCGGATACAGCGGCGACCGGAGCGATTGCGGCGGCCTCCGACGGACGAGCGGAGGGGAGGTCGCGGGAGGATTCGAGTACGGATACGGCGAAAAATGTCCTTTCACCGGTCCATGATAAGGTCAGCGCCTTATCCTCTTTTACCTCCGTACCGCTCTTTGGCATGCCGAAGATAAACTTCTCACCCGGTACTGCCCCTAAGTTACCTATACCGTTTGGGTTTCCGTAACTACGATGCCAGTCGCCGTCATTCTTAACCATATATATGCTGTCCCGTACATTGTCGAACGTAACGTAATCGTCTATCGGCGGTTTAGCCGACTCACCGATGGTTCCGCCCGGAATAACCGGAATGATCGCAGGAATAACACCGCTTTTGGAGCCGTTGATATCAAACTCAACCTTATATGTCCTGCCGGTAGTGAAGTAGATGTCGTCGCCGTTCACGGCAAACTTCATATCGCGATTAAGCGCGGTGTCCGCCACGAAGCTTTGGACGACGCCGGCGCCGTTCTCCAATACAAGGGAATCCGCCCAACTACCACCTAACGATATATGATATTTTTCGCCGTTCGGTTTAAATTTATATTCGCCGTCTGTTGTTACTCTCATAGGAACCGCAAAATCCGCCGTATAACCGATACGCCCTTTTACTACTGGGGAACCGCCGAATTCAAGGGTCCCGGGGCTCCCACCTCTATTACCTCCAACCAGTTTGACGGCAACTGTTCCACCGTCGCTCTCTTCCGCTAAGTTCTTTACCTTCCCGCCGTATAGCAATAAAGATCCTCGATTGTTTATAAAAATCGTTGCCGTTTTAGCGTAATTGTTACTAATCTCGGCCTTTCCTAATATACGGCTACTTCCATCAAAATCTACATAAACCGCGTATCCTCTGTTACGAGCAGTGATTTTACCGCCGATAATATCCAAGCCAATCTCCGTTTCACCCAAACTCCTAGAAGTATTCTCTACCACCTTACAGTATCCGATATCGCTATTGGATTCTATTCTAGCCGAATCGGAAATCACAACCTTGCCGTAACCTTTAACAACGAAGTAGCTTAACGGCTCATCGTTGTGTACATAACCGCCGGAAAATGTCAACTCCCCTCCTTGGTTATTAACCACACCATAATAACTTGACGTGCTTTTTGAAGAAATATCCGCCGTTCCGGTTATATTGACCTCTGGAACCCATCCGCTTTCATTATATCTGTTATTAATGGCGATAGAAACATCGTTACATTCGTTTGACACTTTTCCCCCGAATATATTCAACTCTCCGTGGTTTACAATCGTCCCGCCGTTATAGCTTGTGTCCGCCGACACTATTCTCGCGTCTCCCGATATATTAACCGTAGCGCGCGAATCGTTTTTTATGGCATAATCCTTGGCCGAATTGCTACCGATAAAACCTCCGACGACATCAAGTTGGCCTCCCCCCTCGTTGTCTATTTTCGATACAATACCGCTAATCACCGTCACTATGCTTTTTGCGCCCTTATTAACGATTTTACCGCAAGAAGTCGTGGGTGTTTCGCCATTATATGTAAATTCCGAACTGTCATTGACTTGCACCGCTATTTCTTTCGTAGTTGAGATTGCCGCATTACACTCCACAACCGCTCCATTAGATACAACAAGGGCTTGCGTTTGGTCAGACAAATTATCAACAACACTCTTAAGCGCGCCGGTCAGCCTCACATCACCCCATCTATAGCTTCCCACTTTCGCGCCGTCAATAACCAAGCTATTCGAACCTAAGTCCAACGGAACACCACTTGAACCGAGTTGTATATGACAAGCCTCCCCCTTAGCATGCTGCATCACAGCCGCCATTACCACGAAAATTGACTCCCCACTTCCAATAGTTTGTTCCGTTGCCCCCACGGCTGTTGTAGCTGTGTACCCGACAATGCTCAAACTATTGTAAACTATATACTTAAGCTCACCACCCCTCTTAACATCCGCCGCACCGCCGCTCTTCGCAAACCCGCCGTATGAATCGGCAACCCCGGCCCCCGCGGCAAACAACAACACCGCCACCGCCGCCATCCACCCCCCACGTCCCCCAAACTTCGTCACGCCAACCATACTTCTCTCCTTACATTTAATGGTTTATAAATGAAAACAAAAACACAATTTTCGACGCAATTCGACAATCAATCGCTTCACCGACATTAGACAACGAGAGATACAACGAGATTCTTCACCGGTATTTGTCATTATGGCAAACACGGTAAACGGAGACGCATCCCCATGTGTACCGGAGCGGATATAAAAACGCGTCAATGTATCTTGTCGATACGTCAACACATTAGTACGCCCATACCATTATTAGTTACAACGAGAGGCACAACGAGATTTTTTGCCGTTTATTCTTATTGTGAAAACAATGAGAATATTGATAAACGCATTAATGACAATTACGGCAAACGGAGACGCATCCCCGAAGAATTTCCCACTAACACTTATAATATAATTTATCCGCGGCGATAATGCAAGTTTTTTTTATTTTTTTTTATTTTTTTACATCGACCGCTTACGCCGTGAAAAACGGGCTGAGCTTCTCGCGCGACGCCGGGTTCTGCATTAGCTTGCGCAGCGACCTATCCCTAATGATTCTCACGCGCTCGCGCGTCAACTTGAGCTCGTGCCCTATCTCCTCCAGCGTGAACTGCTTTGAAAAGTTCAGGCCGTAGTACATGCGCAGTATCCGCTCCTCCCTGCCGGACACGTACTGCAAAACGTTGCCGAGCGCTTCGTTCAGCTCCTTGCGCGTGCTTTCCTCATCCTGCTCCGGGTCCTCGCCCAGTACGTCTTGCATGGTTTTGACACTGTCGTCGTCTTGGCGCATACTCGTTATGGGGGCGTCCATAGAAATGCCGTGTACGCGCTCCATTACCTCCACGATCTCGGCTTCAAGGTCTTTGAACTCCTCGGTTCTAACGGTGCTCAGGTAGTCGCCGCTGTGACGTTCCATCGCCTGTCGGAACTTATTGAGCAACGCGATTTTGTTGGGTGGGATGCGCACCGTCCCGGACTGTTCAAATATTGCCTTTTGTATTGACTGGCGTATCCACCACACGGCGTAGGAGATGAACTTGACGTTGTTTCCGAGGTCAAAGCGCTTGGCGGCCTTGAGCAGACCTATGTTGCCCTCGTTTATCAGCTCCAAAAAACTTAGGCCGCGCCCGCGGTAACGTTGAGCGATACTGACGACAAAACGCTGGTTCGCGGTGATGAGCCTCTCGGTCGCATCCGCGTCTTTGAGCTGCACGAGTTTGATTAGCTCACGCTCCTCTTGTCCGTCAAGCACACGATATTGCTTGATGTCCCGGAAGTAGAGCGCCTCTGGCCTTAGGTTCATATACAGTATCCGAAAAATGCCCGTTTTTTTTCCGCGATATAGGCCGATCCGCCACGACCTACTCTATACTTATATATACTACATTTCGTAACCGTATACAAGCGGCGAAATAAATTTTTGATATTTTACGCCGCTACCGGCGCCACGACGACCCTGTTTCCCTGTATTTGCGAGACTACTACATCCGCGCCGGCATCCACGAATTGTCCCTCCGTCACCACGTCGCACAGCGCCGCGCCTATTCGCACCTTGCCCGACGGGCGCAGTGGGGTGGAGGCGACGCCTCTATCCCCGACATTCGGCACAAAGGTCATACCCAAATCGGACTGCGCCCCCTCAAGCGTAGCGGCAAGGTAAGGCCCCTTGACGACGCGGCCCAAGCGCTCAAAAAAATACTTGAAAAAGACCAATATCAGCGTGATCGATCCTATGATGCTCAACGATACCCGTAAAATGTTTCTCTTTAGAATGGCCGTCTGCCACGGAAATTCCGGGCTCGGAAAGACAAAATTTTGGAATGAGAGCACCATCCCGACTATAAGGAGGGCGATCCCGGCAAATCCGGCGACACCGAAACCCGGAATGACAAATATTTCGAGCGTTAGGAGCGCCGCGCCCGTAATCAACAAGAGCAACTCCGTATAGTCGGCCAACCCTACGGCGTACTGGCCGAAGAAGACGAGCGCCAAACAGCATATACCTATAATCCCCGGAACGCCGAAACCCGGCGAGCGCATTTCTATGTATATGGCCGAGAAACCGATCATCATAAGCACCGGCGCCAACATCGCGATTATGCTGACAAAGGACTCCGACCAGTTCTTACCCACAAAAACCGCCTTGGCGCCTTTGTACCCCATACGTTGCAACATCTCGTCTACGCTGCCGACCGTCATCTTGGAAAAACCGTACCGCAACGCCTCGGCATCCGTCATCGTCAAAAGCTCGCCGGCCTTTACCACCTGCTTGGACGACACGATTTTGCTCTTAATCTGCGGATCCAACGCGGCGAACCCTACCGAATCCACGTAGAGCGCGGTATCCGGCAGTTTAATCTCCAAAACCGCGATCTCCTCGGTCACCATCGCCTCCGTGAGTATCCCTGGGTAGCCGTTTTTAGCCGCCATAGCCCGAAACTTTGCCCTTATGGGCGACTGGTGCTTCTCGCCAAGCATCTTAGGCCCCTCGCTCGTATTGATAAGCGGGGCCACGTCGCCTATAGTAGCGTTTGGGCGCATAACCATTTCATCCGCCGATAGGGCGATGAGGGCGCCGGCGCTTATAGCCTTTGAGCGTACGAACGCGATTGTCGGCGCGGCGCAGGCGGCGATACTGTCTACAATGTTAAACGCCGCATCGACCTGCCCGCCGTAGGTATCTATGTCGAGAACAACTACAACTCCCGACTCCTTAGAAACATCACGCAGGCAACGCCCGACGAACGCCGCCATCCCGTAGTCGACGGCGCCGGTAACCGGAATCACATAGGCCTTGGCGGCGGCGGAGATTGCCGTGTTGATTGGGTGGGGGTTGACACGGGCGGTTGATTCGGTGGAACTATCCGGCGAACCGCCGACGGACGCGACACGAACGGTATCGCCGCTATATACCGACATAGCGATTAATAGGGATAACGCCGGCGCTTTCAGATTGTAGGCGATTATTTTGTTCATACCATAAAAATATAACAAGGCGACGGCGTGTGTATAAAAAAATCCGCGGCGTACAAAAAAGGGCGGCTACGCTCAAACGACCGCGCGGGGCCGCCCCTACATCTCATCTACCTAACAAGCAAAAATCTTTGGCTGACGTTCCGGCCCTCCCCCGAATACCTGACGATTACGCTTCCGCTCGACATTACCCGCTCCGGCAGGCGCGCACTTCTCTCGCCTACGCCGAGGCGCGCCTTGTAAAGTTGCCGCCCGCTTAGCGAGTATACGGCTATCGTGCCCGCCTTATTCGGCGTGAAAGACAGTGTGACCGAGGAGGTTCGCCCAACGCGGTCTAAGGTCATTATGCCGGCCTTAGAAGACGTCGCGACGCGAGACGCCGACGATGGCCTTACCGACGTCGGAGGCGCGTTAGAGTAAAGCATTGCCCCATTCGCGCCGGCCGCGAGTATGATATTGTTGCCCGAATATACGGTATACAGGTTTCTATTCGTCGCCCTACCCTGCCGAACCCACGCGTTGTTTATGTAGGCATAAACATTGCCGGAGTCCGCCACCGCTACAAAGGTCGCCGAGGCGCCGCCAATGCTCGCGGATGCGGCTGACCGCACCTGCCTTATATCTCCCGACAACACTGTCCAACTCGACGCGTCACCGGAGTGAATGACGACCGACGCGCCGCCTGATTTAGCGCCGACCGCAATGAATTTATTGCCCGAGTACACCGCCGAAACCATCGCCGCGTCGGACGGCAAACCCGACGACGCTCCCGCTTCCACTTTCCCCCAATATTCCCCAAGCGTCGCGGTTGCGCCTATGGTTACTCTTAGCGGCGCCGCAGTTGCGCCGGTACCGCCGGCGGCGGCGAGAAACTTGCCGTCGCCAAAACACAACGAGACCATGTATTCACCCTGATCCCATCCGTTGGTGGGAGTTATATACAAGCCGGTCCATTGTTGCCCGTCGGTCGATTTATAAATGGCGGTTTTGTAACTACCCAACGAGCCGGTCCGTCCGCCGGCTATAAATATTCCGTCCCCAAAGGCGATTGATGTGATGGAATCTCCGCCCAAAGGTTGACCGTCGGTCCACTCGTCCCCATTGGCGGAATTGACCGTGATCCCGTTTCCGGACACCGCCACAAATCTATTTCCTCCGAACGCCACGCCGTTCAGACCGGTTGTATTGTTTTTTTTCTCCCATTTTTTACCGTCGGACGACACCCACACGCCGGAATCGCCGACCGCCGCGTATTTATCGGTTCCGTTGTAAGCAATCTGCTTAAAAGACGCGGCGCTATAAGTGGCCTTTTGGCTCCAAGCGGTACCGTCGGACGACTTATATACGGAACCTTTAGCTCCCAACGCCAAAAACATGTTGTTCCCGTACTTTACCGCAGTGAAGTCGTCTTCCGGATTCAGCGTAATCGGCGTCCATGAGGTTCCGTTTGTTGACACGCAACCCCTACCCGCCTTTCCCACCGCCACAAATTTACCGTTATCGAAGATCATGTCAATCATATCCGCCGCAACGCCGGTGGCCGAGGCGTTTGTCCAACTTTGACCGTCGGTAGACGTATACGCCGTCGAGCCGTCTTTCAACAAGGCCACAAATTTATTGCCGTCGTAAGCAACCACGGACACCGGGGTCGTTGGGCCTCCGGACACGTTACCCCATCCCGCGCCGTCTATGGAGCTTTTTATGCCCTTCTTCCCCACCGCCACAAACCGTTCGGCGCCGTAAGCGACATGAGATAGGGAATCCCCCGCGTTGCCTCCGTCGCCGCCCTCATCATCAATCAGCGCGGTATTACCCACCGCGCCCACCGCCACAAAACCCGGCCCGAAGTAACCGAGGCCGTACACAATATGCTTCCACGTGTCAATGGAAGAGAGGTCGTCCACGGAAGACCATACAACGCCGTCGCCCGAATGCAAACTCTTGTTTTTGTTCTGCACGGCCACAAACTTTCCGCCGCCGAAAGCCACCGCGTAGATACGCCTTGAGTTCCCGTCCGCGTCGTTGATGAAGGATTGCGACCACGTCTCCCCGTCGGTCGTCGTCCTTATGAGCCCGTCGCCGCTCACCGCCACAAACTTACCGTCGCCGAAGGCAAGTCCGTTGTAGGCGGGATAAAGATTCTGCCACTGCGGGGCGCTTTGCGCAAAAACGATCCCGACGGCGGCCAAGGCCAACCCTATTGATTTTTTGACTGCACACATCATTGGCACACCTCCGCTAATAGATTTTGTTCAATATAAGACGTACTATTAAAACCAACGTTTATTTGTATCTATACTTCCTGGATTGCTTCGCTTCGCTCGC
>LIUJ01000040.1:0-1227 GCA_001462255.1 Fibrobacteria bacterium GUT77
ACACACTTCTTGTAACAGACCCGGCTCGATATAAAAGAGGTTTCATTCGGAGTTCCGCCCGTTGGAGGTCAATCGGAACACGGCGCTTACGGACAAGATGTCGTTGCATTACTTTGAGTTGCCCAAAGTTTCGGGTATAGCGGAGACCGGCGGCTTGCGCAATGCTCGTTACGTCTATGCTCATCATTTTATATGTCCAGCAGGTAGTAGAGCCCCGCCCGCCGCGTTAACGCGCCTAAGCCCGGAATCCGGCTCTGCGCCGACTCAAACAAAAGCTCGCGCCACCCTACCGTAGGCCGCCGCTCTATCGGCTTTGACGACTCCGGTACGCCGCATATCTCCCCCAAATAACGCAACGCCTCGTTGAAACCGCCTATTGTGTCGATCAAACCGCTCTCCACCGCCTGCCTGCCCGTAAGCACGCGCCCGTCGGCCAGCGCCCTCACCTTTGCGGTGTCTATACCGCGCCCCGCCGCCACGTCCGTTATGAACTGCTCGTGGACGTCGTCCAAAAGCGACTGAAAATACTTCGCCTCCTTGTCCGTCATCTGACGGAACGGGCTACCCGCGTCCTTCATCTCCCCGGCCTTCATCATGCGGAAATCGATACCCACTTTCTTGGCCAACTCCTGATACATAGGCATGGAAAAAATCACGCCGATACTTCCCGTTAGTGTGCCGGGCGAGGCGAATATCTTGTACGCCGGAGCGCTTACGTAATAACCGCCCGAAGCCGCCACATTACCCATACTCACGACAAGCGGCTTGCCGTCTTCCATATAGGCCTTTACCTCACTGTAAATCTCCTGCGACGGCGCGACCGCCCCTCCGGGAGAATCAACCCGCAAAAGCACGCCCGCCACGTTGCCGTTGTTCCTGTACCCGCGCAATAAATCCGCGTGCCAAGCCGCGTCGAATATCTCGCCCTCCAAACGTACCACAGCCAAACGCTTGCCCAAATGAAAACCGCCGCCGGAGTCGGAAACGCCGCCCGAACCAAGCGTCAGCGAAACGGCAAGTACCATGGCGCATATACAGACGACAACGGTAAAAATAACAATGACCACTCGCCTATGCGTTGAAGATTTCACGTATTACGTCCCTTGCGTTTAATGTGTTTTTATCCGCTATGGTCAGCTCAATTTTACGAGACTGTCCCAAAATCTGTGTAAATTAACTTGACCTTCGAGATTGCTTCGTCGCTTCGCTCCTCGCAATGACCGTCAT
>LIUJ01000040.1:1232-10402 GCA_001462255.1 Fibrobacteria bacterium GUT77
GCGTAGCGAAGCAATCTCGAAATCCACCAAACGAAATTCGAAGTTTACACAAATTTTGAAACTGTCTCAATTTTACTGCAATTCCCTACTTATCAAATTCCGCTATCCGCGGTAACCGCCTACATCCCAATCCTACTTGATGATTTTTAACACGTCTCCCGGCATGATTACCGAATCGGTCGTTAGGTTGTTGCTCTCCCTTATAACGTCTACCGTTACCCCAAAGCTCAACGCTATGCGCCACAAATTGTCGCCGTTCTTTACCTTATACATTACCACCTGACCGGCTCCGGATCCTTGCGTTGACGCTTGCGGTTGCGACGTAGGCGCGGTCGCCCCCCCGGCGTTCGCTCGATTCGCGCCGGCTTCGCTCGCGGGCCTTGGGGTGTAAACCAACACGTCGCCGGGGAACAACTGCGGGCGCTTCGCGTCCAACCCGTTGATAGCCGCCAATTCGCTTACCGGTATTCCAAGCTCGGTCGCTATTCCGTACAACGTTTCCCCCTGCTTAACCAAGCGTTTGCCGGAGTGTTGGGTCGCGTTGCCCTTTACTTGTCGAGACGGCGCGGTCGCTACGGCTTTGGCCGTTTGCGCCGGAGCGCCGTTGGCGGACGGGGGCGGCGTTTCGTCGTCGTCCGTCGATTGTGAGGGCGGAGCGCCGCCTTGCTGGTATATGACTAACGTCTGCTCGGCCTTAAGACTGCGCGGGCTTGCCAAGTAGTTCCACTCCAACAAATCCTTCACCGATACGTTAAAGGTGTTTGATATTGAGTAAAGCGTTTCGCCGGTGCGTACTTTGTAGGTGATCTTCTTGCCCGTGCGCGAGGTTACGACGCCGCTCTGCCGTTGCGATCCGCCCGAACCGCCTCCGGAGGCCCGCCCTCGCCCGCGACCCCGACCTCTGCGTCCCACGCGCTCCCTCTCCACCGTGTTTAGGGACGAGGCAAGGTGGGTCGGCACCGACTCGTTTACGGGTATCGGGATTATTACGTATTTGCCGACCGCTATCGAGTTCGGCTTCATATTGTTTATCTCGCGTAGCGCGTCTACGGATACCCTAAAGTTGCGCGCTATCTGCGATAGATTATCGCCGCTCTTTACCGTGTAGCGGTAATATTTTGTCTTCTTCGCGTCGGGTAGAGAGTCGTAAAACGTTTTGAATTTGCCGGCGTAACCTTTGGGCAGGTAGAGGCGCACGTCCCGCATATCCGGCGGCGTACACCAGTGGAGGATGTGCGGGTTCATCGTAATCAGCGTGTCGAGCGAAACGTCCAATCCGTCGGCGATTGTCTTCATCTCTACGCAGTCGTTCACTAAAACCGTGTCGGGGTCAAAAACGCCTCGGTCAGGGAACTCAAAATCAAAGACGTCGGGATTCTTGGCTATTATCATCGCGGCGAGGAAGAGCGGGACGTAGTTCATCGTTTCCTTGGGTAGCGACAGCGCCCAATAGTCGTTTACGCCGCCGGCTTTGTTTATCGCCCGCGCCATGCCGTTCTCGCCGCAGTTGTAGGAGGCCAGCGCCGTGTGCCAGTTGTTGAAATCGCCGTATAGCTTGCCTAAGTAGCGTATCGCCCCGCCGGTCGATTTTATGGGGTCGCGCCGTTCGTCTATCCAGTAGTTTTGGCGCAACCCGTACGCTTTGCCGGTAGAGGGGATGAACTGCCATATTCCGGCGGCGTGCGCCCTCGAGTAGGCGTGCGGGTTGAAGCCGCTCTCAATGATAGGCAGGTGAGCGAGGTCGCGGGGCAACCCCGAATCGGCGAACATCTGCTTCATCACTGGCAGGTAGTAGCCGGCGCGGTAGAGCCATCGGTCAAAGATACCCTTGCGCGTCTTCATATAAAAGAGCAACGCCCGCTTTACGCGGTCGTTCCACACAACGGGAATATCGTAGGTAACGCCGCGCTTGTTTGACAAACGGGCCAAAAAAGCGCTGTCTTGGGGCGACACCTTGAGCGAGTCCATGAGCGACTCCAAAAGGTGACGGCTGAAGATCATGGAGGATATCTCCTCCGGCGCCGAGAAACCCGCGGGGAAGAGATCCGTGTACATGGAAATAATGTCGGCGACGTAATCCTGCAATGGAAACCAGTCGCTACCGCTATCCGGCAACTCACTGTTCAGCATTAAAAACGCCGAGGCTTTGCGCAGTATGGAGTCGGCGACGGCGTACGCGCTGTCGGCGCACGCCTGACGCGCGATACGCAGAAGCTCGTCGATGTCGGTGGTAATGTCGATGCCGGTCGAGTCGTCGGTTATGACTTCGGGCGCGGTGGGGTCAACCTCCTCCGCCGCGACGACGGTAACCTCATTCGCCTCCGTCGCGGACGCGACCGAAGCCGGCGCGGCGGCAACGGAGACCTTCTTAGCGGACGACGCGCAACCGCCGAAAATAACGAAAAACGCGCATAAAAGAACGCGGACAACGCGGATAAGTCGTGATAGTATCATACAATCAATATACATTACGCTACGTATAAATTCAAAATCTTTTATAAAGAAGAAACCCCCCCGCGCTTAACGGGAGGGTTTACGTCGCGCATTTGGCTTACGCCGAGATAAACAAGTTCGACTCCGCTCAATGCGCCGCCTCGCTCAACCCGCGCTTCTCGCGGGAGGGTCTTACGTTACCGTACCGTAATCAAGTCAAACGGCTACGCTCGCGATGTCCCTCACAATTAGGGTGTGCCCCCTCTTCTTGGTACACTCGCTCCGGGCGCTGCGGATCCTGTCCATTATGCGACCCTGGTCGGCGCCGCAGTAGTTCACGTACATACGCGTCTGCCGCGAACAATCGGCGCAGTGCGCGCAATCAGCGCAAGAAACCTTTAAGAATCGCATTCGCCGCTCCTTTTTTTAAAAGTGTGCAATGAAAACAATTCCCCCCCAATATTAAAATACCTCACAAAGGCTTGTATGTCAACAAAAAAATTACACAATATTTTGTATGTCGGCGCACCCTGTTAATATATACGGACTTACGGCGCGCGTTATTTTTGTAAAATGAGCGCCCCCTACGCCGCGATGTGCGGAAAATAAACGTCAAACCTCGACCCGTTCCCGGCCTCGCTGCGCAAATCAATCACCCCGCCGTGGTTTCTTACGCACTCCCTAAAGCTGGCTAAACCCAGCCCCACGCCTTTCTCGCCGTTCGTAGTGAAGAACGGTTCAAACAGCCTCTTTTTGACCTCTTCGCCCATGCCTTCCCCGGTATCCTCCACGGAGACTAAAAGGTATGATCCGGGCCTAAGCGACGAGTTGAAGGCCAGCGCGCGCGGCGCGTCTACGGTTACGTCGCTTGTCTCTATGGTGAGCACGCCGCCGCCGTGCCTCATGGCCTCAAACGAGTTTACGACTAAGTTCAACATCGCGTTTTGAAGCATTGTCTCGGAGCCTATAATCGTCGCGCGTTTGGCTAAAAGTATCTTGTGCACGCTTACGTTGGCGCTTGCTATAGACTCCACGAAGCTCATTACGCCGCAAATCAATTTGTGAAAATCGAGCTCCTCAAAGGGGCTTTCCCCGCGGCGGCTGAAGTCCGAGAGTTTGCCGGAGAGTTTTGCGGCGTGCTTGGAGGCCGCGAGTATGTTGTCCAAATATTTTGACAGGTTAGCGTCGCTCGCGGCGGCGTCCACGCACTGCTTTATGACCTCCACCGTGCCTATTATGCTGCCTAACTTGTTGTTGAGGTCGTGCGCCACGCGCCCGGAGAGCTTGCCCAAGGCGTCCATCTTTTGTATTTGAAACAGGCGTTTTTGCAACTCCAACCGCTCAAATTCGGCGCGTTTATACTTGGTTATGTCGAATATTACCCCCTGGCTACCCAAAAAAACCTCGCGTTTGCCGCCCAACTGGGCGTCCGAGCCGTTGGGGACACTGTATGCCCCCTCCACGTCCACGATACCGGTCACGTCGCCGACCATCACGCGTAAGTCTCCCGGACGCCGCGTCATCAACCTTACCTCCATGTTCCGCGTTCGCCGCGCCCCCCTGCGCCGCTCGTCAAAGAGTTTGGGCGCCATATCGCTTCCCGTAGTCAAACCCGCGATTCGCGGCAACACCACCTCGCGACTAACGCGCTCGTACTCCTCCGGCGGCAGGATGAAAGAGAAGTGCTTGCCGACTATCTCTTCCGTGGAAAAGTTGAGTATCTCCTCTACGGCGCGGTTCACGAAGATAAAGCGACCGTTGGCGTCTAATATATATATTATGGCGGATGAAATGCCGAAAATCCTGTCGACGTACTCCTGCAACTGCGTATTCTTGGCTTGAAGGCGCCTTATCTCGGCGAAAGGGTCGCCGGTAAACAATTCCGGGGTATAAACGGAAGCTACGGCGGAGGCGATGTCGTCGCCGACGCTTGGGTAGATACCGGCTACGCCGCCGTTTACGCTTCGGTCGGCGTTCGGGTTCAGCTCTTTTGTCGTTCCCATATCAAGGTGGCCTCCGTCGCAAGGGTACGAACCGCCGCGCGCCTATAAATTATAATATACCGCGTCTTGGGAAATATCGCAGAGAAAAATCAAAGAAATGAAAGAAATTTTTGATTGCCGCGTATCAATACGCGCCGGCTTAACGCAAAAACCGCCGGGGCGAAAAAATTTCGCCCCTACGGTATAAAAACCGAACGGGATCGCCTACCTTCCGAATCGGATGGTTTCGGCACCGCTTTGCTCCTGCCCGCCGAACGAATCCGAATTACCCGCCGGCGCGCTCTCTTGGGTAGGTTGGAACTGCGGACTATCGGTTCCTTCCTGCCCCCCGGCCCCGTCGGGCAACATCCGGCGTTTGGCCGTAAACCTGCGGCCATGTTGCAAATAGTCGTCCGATACGCCGGTATCGCCGGAGGCCACTTCGGGCGCTTGCGGCCTCTCCTGCGGCGCGGATACACCCTGCTCGCTTTGCCGGAATCGGTCTTGTTCCTGTTGCGGCCTCCCGCCGTCGCCCCTGTCTTGGCGCTCCGGCCTGCCCCCGCGGTTGTCGCGGTTGGAATCGCGGCGCGGCCCCCGGTCGTCCCTGTTGCCGCCGCGTCCGTCACGTCCGTCACGACCGCCGCGTTGTTGTTGACGCCCGTCTCTATTGCCGCGACCCTCGCCGTCGCCGCCGCCGTCGCCGTCCCTAATGCTCTTGCGGGCGTTGTCCTGCTCGCGCTCGGCGTTCTTAAGGCGTTGATTGATGTCACGCAACGACATCTCTACGGGATCTATCGGCGCCTGACCCGACCTGCCGCCGCGCTCCTGTTGCGGCCTCCCGCCCTGCTGACCGCCTTGCCGTCGCCCACCGCCCCCGTTGTCGCCGCCCGGCTTCCTCTGGCCGCCGTCCTGGCGGCGCGGAGCGCCCCCCTGACCCTTGTTGTCGGGTTTGCCGTCGTTGCCGGTTTGCCCTCCGGGACGCCTATCGTGCCCGTAGTGGTGGCCGCGCCCCCTCTTCCGGCTTGTCAAAAGTATGACTAAGTTAATCAACAACATTACCACTACTGAAGCGAGCAAAACATAAATACCCCTTTTGAAACCGTTGACTACCACCATTAGCGAGTCCGATTGCGCCAATAGTGTGTCCAATTGCGCTACGGTAACTAACTGTGTTGTAGCGTCCAACAATTGTCCGTTGCTCATTTTACAACATCTCCCTCAAATATGAAAAGTATCCGCCTGTAAGGCAGTTTGGCTGCTCCGGCGCTCGTATCGCCGCACCGGGACGCCCCCGCGTGCCGCCGCGCCGCCCGCAGCGTTTGATTTTTTGTTTTTGCGTCGAGATCCCCCCGTAAACGACCTCGCGTGTGACATCATGCGGTGATTTTACGCCAAAAAACGTCGTCGGCACCGCCCACGCGCCGGAAAAATAGGCCAACCCCTCCTTTTAAAAGTTCTTACAAGCGCGCGTCACACCTTCTTTTTCCTTCTTTCCCCAAGCCTCTTGTGTTCGCGGCTGATCTCCTCACCGATGGCTATTAACCTCCGAACCGCCTTAAGCCTCTTATTCACGATGACGACCTTACTCCAAAGGAAGATAAGGATAAGAGAGAAAAAGAGAAAATTGATAACCCAAAGAAATTTTACAAGTTCTTCCATGCGGGTTCGCTCAATCTCTATAGGGCTTACGCGATAGGGTTAGGGTTTAGATTTAGGTAAGGATTTCGGTCCGTACCGGGCTACTCCTAACTATAATATATTTTACGCGCGGGCGGAAAGCAAGGATTTTGTGGTAAAAATAATAAAAACCGAAAACGGGTTCATTTCTTCCCGTAGCTCTTAAGTATGGCCCTCTCGGCGACCATAAGCGATATTTTGACCGTCCTTTCGATTCTGAAGAGCGTTAGGCAGATCATCATGAAAAAAGCGACCACCGCTACCGAAAGTAAGATGAATATCATTAGCATAAGTCGTTAGCCTTTCGTAAGTTAAATGGTGTCAATCAACGCCGCTACTGTAACATATTCCTCAAAAACGGCATGTTTTTGAACTTATATTCCCCGCCCCGGATCCATGACGGGGAAGCGCAGGCGACCGGTTTGGCCGGCCAACTGCCCGGCCATCGCAATCATGGCCCCGTTGTCGGTGCATAAATGCGGCGGGGGGCAAATAACGTTTTCGGCGCCGAGGCGCCTCCGCAACTCATCCCTTAAAAAGCCGTTGCAAGCCACTCCGCCGGCTATCGCCACCGTTTTTATGCCGTGCGCCGCCGCCGCCGCCGCCGCGTTGTCCGCAAGCGATCCGACTACGGCCCGCTGGAAAGCGGCGCATACGGCGGCTCTGTTGCCGCTGTCATTAATATAATCTTCGCCGCTCTCGGATAAAAATTTTTTTACGGCGGTCTTGAGGCCGGAGAAGCTGAAACAGTAACGCTTGTCGGAGGAGGAGAAGCGGGCAATCGGGAACGCTATGTTCGAGCGTCCGCCGCTCGCGGCCTTTGCCGCCTCCGTTTCTATGGCGCGCCCGGCGGGATAGGGGAAGCCTAATAGCTTCCCGACCTTGTCGAACGCCTCTCCGGCGGCGTCGTCTACGGTGCGGCCTAAGAGCTCGCAGTTGCCGAAGGACACGTACTTGTATACGGCCGTGTGCCCGCCTGAGGCCAATAGGACTATAAACGGCGTTTGGATACCGGTTTCCGGCGGCGCCAAAACGTTATCCGGCGTTATGAACAGCGAGCATATATGCCCCTCTAAGTGGTTTACCCCCGTTATGGGTATGCCGTGGGCGGAGTGCATTCCCAAGGCGAAGCTGACGCCCACCAAGAGCGCCCCGGCGAGCCCCGGACTGTCGGTCACGGCTATGAGGTCTATATCCTTGGGGCATATACCGCAACTGTCCATAACCGCCTTGGTTAGCCCGTCAATCCTCTCCAAATGCGCCCGCGAGGCCACCTCCGGCACCACCCCGCCGTAGATGGCGTGCTCCGCCTGAGAGTGCGTGAGCGACGCCGACACGCGCCCGTCGCGGAGGAGCGCGACGGATGTTTCGTCGCAGGAGGATTCTATGCCCAAGGTAATCATAGTACATAAAATATACATTCACGGAGCAAGGCGTTTGAGGTCTTTGGTCTTAAAATTTACAAAAAAATAAAAAAAACTTGATTTTGGAAAAAAAATATTGTATATTTACATGTAAGGCTATTTGGATACAGTC
Organism: Fibrobacteria bacterium GUT77; assembly: GCA_001462255.1. GTDB lineage: Bacteria > Fibrobacterota > Chitinivibrionia > Chitinivibrionales > Chitinispirillaceae > GUT77. The sequence goes on from LIUJ01000040.1 coordinate 8,861, forward strand.
CACGCCCAGAACAATAAACGGGGTTGAGGCGGCTATGAAAAAGAGCGTATTTATCGCGGCGGCGGTGTGCGTAGCGGCGCTTTCCACGGGGGTTCTCGCCGGCGACGGGGTCAAACCCGACAGCGCGGCGGGGCAGGCGGTTTCCGCCCCCGCGCAAAAACCGGCGCTTAGCAAGCAAACATCCGTGCAACGGCCTACAAAAAAGACTAATTGGTCGAAAATCAAGACCATGTTTGAGTAAGCGAGGCGTCTTCCGCTCCTACGGGGGGCGGTGTGGCGTCAATGTTTGTTTTGTCCTCAAAATCGTCTAATCGCGTTCTAACTTTTAAGCGCGAGTTTGTTTTTATTATTTAATTTTGTTTTCCCCCCCGCCCAATAACTATTTTAATCCGTGTGCCAATAACTTCTAAAGTCAGAAGCGAAGTTACCGATATAGTTAATACAGGATTGAAAGGAGCCGACTGATTATGTTAGTCAGCAAAATCTCACAGGTTATGCAGGGCGAGTTGCGCAAGGTGGACGGTACTCGCCGCGCTAAAAGCGAGCAACCGGTCTCTAAGGGGAGCGGCGCCAATCGTTCCGACCGTTCCGACCTCTCTGCGGACGGCGGCAAGCGGCGCGACGTGAGGAGCGAAGCGCGCGTATTGTCGTCGATGGTGAAGGGGCAACCCGACGTGCGGACGGAAAAGGTGGAAGAGGCTAAAGTGAGGGTATCAAGCGGCTACTACAATACCGAGTCTTTTGCCGAGACGCTGGCGGCAAAGATAATAGATACGGTGGTTTAACGCGTATAGGTGTTGCGTCTTTTCAATCCTGCCAATAAAAAAACGCGCTCCCCGGGGGAACGCGTTTTTTTTTTTGCGCCTGCCTTGCCGCCGCGTTATAAAAGGCTACTTGCGGGCGAGCATCACCGTTCCCCCGAAGTAGACCGGTTCCGAGAAGTCCACGAAGTTTTTACGCTCGTCGGTTATGGCTATAAGATTGGCCGCGAAGTCTACGGTGCCCGCCGATACGGCCGGGATTATGTCCGGGAAGGCCATAGTCTTGACCTCAAGGCCGTAGCCGTTGGCTTGGGCGAAGCGCGACGCCATTTCCACGTCGAAGCCTATGATTTTGCCCGAATCGTCTTTATAAGAGAAAGGCAAGTCGCAGTCGGAGGTGGCAAAGACCAGCGTTTTTGCCGCCGTCGGCGAAAGCGCTATTTCCGGCATGGGCGGCGAGTTCGGCGTGTCTACCCAACGCAGTACCATGTCCTTGTAGACCCCGTTGGCGCGTAACGTGTCCAAAAAAGCGTTGAATGCGGCGCGCATTTTGCCCTCGTCCTTCTTGCCGAACAGGTTTGCGTAGTTTTCCACGTCAACCGGCGGGTAGAGCACAATCAGGGAGTCGGGGTGCTGCGCCGCGAACTTTCTGGCCACCGGCTCCTCTACCAGCATACCGTCGGCCTCGCCGGCCAATATAGCTTCCATACACTTGCCGCGCGAGTCGTAGTATTTGTAGAGCTTGGCTCCGACCTTCGCTCTGGCGACGGCGTCGAACGTG
>LIUJ01000040.1:10500-10818 GCA_001462255.1 Fibrobacteria bacterium GUT77
GTCGTAGTATTTGTAGAGCTTGGCGTCTACTTTTTCACGCGCTACGGCGTCAAAGGTGGAGCCGTTGAGGATGGCCAAGGTTCTTTCGGCAAATTCCGCTTTGTCGTAAGCGCCGTTCATCCACTTCGGCCCCGGCGCGGCGCTACCGGCGTTTGCCGCGTCCTGCTTACCGCCCTTGCCGCACCCTACCCCCGCGAGCGCCACGGACAACGTGACGGCGGCTGTAAGGATGGTACGCGTTACTTGTGCCTTCATAAAAATCCCTTTCGTTGAAACCGGTTGATTAATTTGAATTATTAATTCCTACAACAAAATATA
>LIUJ01000041.1:0-3871 GCA_001462255.1 Fibrobacteria bacterium GUT77
GGCCGGATTCAAAACATTGCCGTATGGCCGGTATGGTTGGGTAGGGTAGAAGGTTGTGTTGGTTTTGCTGTTGTCGTTGGGGTTGACATTGCCTTTGACGTTAGCGTAACGCTTTTAGGATGCATCCCGTTAGGGATGCGTCGCTCGGTAGGGTTGTCGTATAGCCGGATAGATAAATATTTGAACGATATCAATAAACAAAAATAAAAGGAGAACCAAAATGAACACCGCAAAAACAACGAGGCTCAACAGCTCCTAACACACGGGAGCACACCAAATTACGACATCTCCGCCCGATAAGGGACATAAACGATCACGGACACTCGCCCGTGAGATAGGGAATTCTTTTACATTTTTTTTGATTGGATGATTAAAAATTGGAACGTTTAGTTTCACCGTCCTCTGGATTGCTTCGTCGCTATGCTCCTCGCAATGACGTCATTGCGAGCGAAGCGAAGCAATCTCGATGAGTCATAAAGAAAGCGTTGAACAAAATCGAACATTAACCTTTACAAATAATTCTTTACAAACGCTTTAACAAAAGGAGGGAGTGGGAATGAGTTCTAACGCAGTTGTAGGTGCAGGTGCAGGTGAAGTGGCAGTACAAGAGAGGGGGAGAGACTCGACTGACGGGTCTCATAATTCCGTTTCAAACTTAAACAAAGGAGAGAGCATGAGTTTGCTCAAAATGAAGTTGAAAGCGGCGGTGCTGATGGGTATCGCCGGGGTTTTGGTGTTTGCGGGGGCGGTAAGCGCGGCGGTTACGGCGCCCGCTAAGAGTGGGAATACCACGCCTACTTATGGGACACCGGGGGTCTTGACCTATACTGTCACAGGGACGGCGGCGGAATTGTGCGGAGCTGCGGCAGGGAAGGTTACTGTGACTTTGGGTGGGACGGACGCTGCAAGTTGGGACATACAGACAACTGCGGCCGGGACAGCGACGCAACAAAGTGCGATGTTTGAATTGGCAGCCACCGCGACTACTTTTGATATTTTCATTAGGTCGAAGGCGACGGCTGCGGTTAAGACGCATACGTTGACAATTGCCTTGAGTGCGGGGACGGATGGAGTGCCTTCAAACAATGCTACGCCTACGTATACCACTGCAGTAAATCTCGTGGGAGTTTCTGTCGGCAAGGCGACATTTACTACATCTAACATAGGGACATTGACAAACTGGACGGCTTTGGATGCGGCGTTTGAAGGTAGTTCTACAGGTGATCCCGTTGAACTCGAGTCGGGGAAAACTTTGTTAGACAACGCGAATAAGGCTTTGGTTGCCCTTACGAAAGATGGGTCTTATGCCGCAATAGGCGCTGTTAAAGTGAATTACAAACAAGTCGGAAAGGCAAATGCCTCGTGGAGCGATAAGGCGCCGATAGACAGCGGCACGTATGAAGTGGCGCTCACGGTTGAAGGAAATGAAACGTATAACGCTATGACTACGGCATCATCGAGCGTGTTCAAGTTCACGAACAATTTGCAGATCAACCCGAAGTTGCTGCCAGAGTATTACGTCGACCCGAAAGATACGACTATGACGTATAACGCTACCGGAAAGTACACCATTACCGCGCCGAAACTTTGGTCGAGCGACGACGGGACGATTGATACGATTGAGTTCGATGCGTCGACGATCGCTTTTACAAAGAAAACAGGTGTGTATGGTACTGCGTACGATCCCGCAAGCAAAGCGGAAATAAAGAATGTCAAAAAGAATTCGGGTGCGTTTACGTATGATTTAGAGTTGAACGCGACGTCGACAGAGGTTGTCGTAGGGGATTTAGAGGTCGAGTTCGTGATGAAGATGAAAGATAAGTCATCTTCTAAACTCAATTACGAAAGCGACGGGACTACTAAGTTAACACAGGTGCTAACCATTGCGGCTAAGAAGATTACCGACGCGGACGTTTCGGTGCCTACGGGAAATCCGGTTGTTTATAACGGAGACTACGGTCAAGTGCCGGGACGCGTTGTTGTAAAGGACGGAAGCAGGAATTTAGTGCAGTCGATTTACAAATCGACCTTTGGGAGCGCGACCATTGCAGATTACACGGTTAACGTAGGTCTAAACGCGGCGGCTTCTGGGTGGGCGGCCATTCCCGACACTGCGGGGTCGAATATTCTGAACGCAGGAACGGCTTATGTCTTTGTGCAAGGCCAGGGCAACTACACCGGCAACGCGAAAGCGACGTTCACCATTGAGAAAGCTCCCCTTACCGTGTCCGTCGGTACTATTACGGCAAAAGTGTATAACGGAATTAACGCGATAGACACCATTACGGATGCCACTAATCTTGCCGCTGTGGTACCGGCTCGCGGGAATATACAAGTTACGTTTAACGGTTTTGTAACGCCAACCGGCGGGTCTGAGGAAAGTTTCGATAACGTCGACGACTATCTTGTCACAAACGCGAAGTTCGACAGCACCAACGTGTCGTCGTCGGGTGTTACGGTTTCCGCTACGGTTACGCTTACGAACAGCGACGTGGCGAAGAATTACAAACTCCAGTCGAATGGGGTGGATGTAGCCTCCGTCACGGTTACGAAGTCGGCGGGAACGAATCCTATAACCATCCGCACGCCGGCTGATTATAATTCGTCGTCTCTTACTCTTGGCGATACGTCGACTTTCACTTTCAAGATTCCGACGAATCATTATTTCAAGAACGCGATCCAGGCCGGCATTGGGTCTTTGACGTTGCGCTCGCCCATGACAAATCCGGGTGCGGCGGCGCCTAAGGTTCTTTACCGGTATGCGGAGGGTCAGTATTTCTTCAGGAGCAACACGGACAGCGTTTTGATTACATCCTCTACGCCCGGGGTGTCCTCCGGCAACCTTGATACCACGTTTATCCCGAAAAACGCGGGGTCTTATGGGGTTTATGTGCGCCTCGACCCTGCTACTACGGGGGGTTCGGGTCGCAATATCACGACGGGTGCCACCAAATATCACTTGGGCAACTACGTGATCTTGGAGCCCGCCGCCCCTGTGATAACGATACCCGGCGGGACGTCGTTGACTGTTAGGCAGAACAGGAATCCGGAGTTGTCCGTGTCGGTGACGCAGGTTAGGAGCGGGCAAGCGGAGCCGGTCGCGATTTCGGGCGGTACGCTTACGTATCAGTGGTTCAGTTATTCGGGGAGCGACAGCACGAGGATTGCCGGCGCGACTTCAGCGACGTTTACCGCTCCTACGGGTGTTAGCGGGTCATCGGCCTCGTATAAGGTGAAGGTGACCTATAGCCGCGCGGGAGTGCAGGTCGACGCGTCGACTATGTCCGATGCGATTAACGTTAGCTTCGGCGATCCGGCCACGCAGATTACCGGCAAGACGATTGTGACGCTGGCTCAGGACACGCTGACCTACACCGGCTTCGGCATTACGCCGTCGGGGAGCGATTTGGTCGTCCAGTACGTCGCCTCCGTTAGCGAGGAGGGCGACACGACTTTCAGGACGCTGACGGCGGGCACCGATTACACGGTGACTTACGCGGGCAACACGAACGTGGGGCGCGCTTCCATTATCGTTGTGGGCAAGGGCGATTACGAGGGGTCGGCGACGAAGAATTTCACGATTATTCCGAAGGCGTTGGACATGTTCGACTTGTCGTTCACGGAGTCGCGCCCCTACGACGGGACGGATTCGAGCGCGAACGTTAAGCTGATTAGCCCGAGGACCGGCGCGGGCGCTCTAACCGTAAAGTACGACGGGAGCGAGACAAAGCCGACATTGCCGGGTATTTACGAGTTGACGGTAACCGCTACGGNCGGCACGAACTTCAAGGCTGTCGCGGAGCCCGGTTTCTGGCTCGGTCTGTACGAGATAACCTTGGGTAAGTTGGATTCCACGTGCTTTGCCTACACG
>LIUJ01000041.1:3939-4324 GCA_001462255.1 Fibrobacteria bacterium GUT77
GGCTGCCGGTACGAACTTCAAGGCGGTGGCGGAGCCCGGATTCTGGCTCGGTTTGTACGAGATAACCATGGGTAAGTTGGATTCGACAAGCTTTGCGTATTCGATTCCGACGAATCACATTGCGGGTGTAGCCGGGACGCAGTACGGTATAGGCAACGTGACCTTTGTGAAGGGTGAGGGTTACGGGACGATAAAGGTATCGTACGACGGGGATTCTATCGCTCCGACGAAGGCCGGCACGTACTTGGTGGTCGCGGAAATCAGCGGCGGGCTGTACTACGATAGGGGTTCGGCGGTGCTTGGCAACTACACGATCAAGTCCGCTCCCGACGCCGTAGCCGAGGCCAACCGCGAGGTTCCCAAGCAGATCGTAATCAGCGAAGCC
>LIUJ01000042.1 GCA_001462255.1 Fibrobacteria bacterium GUT77
CGGATTTGATTCAAAAACAACGCCGAACTCATCGTTGTAACGGTTTTCATTCAAATATTGAATACCCATTTCATCATCTAAAGGGAGAAGCATCCCGTCGCCGCCCAAAAGATCTATTTCATACGGATATAGTGCAACACTTAATTTTTCAAGCTTTTTAATAATGTTGAGCTTTTCATTAGTAATTATATACTCAGGTTGCTCGCGATAAACATTAATAAGTCTCTCGGCATCTCCGTACAATACCACTATAGATTTGGTATTTCTATCAATAACGGAAAAATTTTCGTCCGCCGTTCTAAACGCGTGCGCGATACCGCATAAACACTCGTTGCCTGTCCTATCCTTGAAACTTCTTTTGCCTGTTGTGTTTAAGGACAACATATCATAAATACTGTTTTCACACGTACGTTTTTCACCAACCGGATAATCCATTTCGTTTTTTCTTGCGAAAAAGTAATGTTCATAAAATTGCCTCATAATCGCCGGATCAAGCAGATCAGCGTTCTCGTTTTCTCGCGCTAACCGTTCTGTTATAGCCTTACCGATTTTTATATCAGGAAGTTTATCTAAATTTTCATTTGTTAGCGGGATGGCATATACTTCCTTTGGCGTACTGCTTTCACAGCTTCTATTGCATCTTCCTGCGGCTTGCGCTATAGAATCAAGACCTGCCATCGCCCTTACTACACAAGCAAATGAGATATCGACCCCGGCCTCTATCAACTGAGTTGTAACACAAATGATATTTCTGTTATTGTTTAACGCGTCTTTGATCTTATCAAGTGTTTTGACACGATGATCCGAACACATGTATGTGCTTAAATGATAAACCTCAAAACCGTCTTTATCCTTTAACTTTTCGAAAATTTTTTTAGCCGACATTTTGGTGTTGACTATTGCCAAACAATTTCCGTTTACGTTCGCTTTATCCGCGACAAAAGTAGCAAACGTATCCGTATCCATCTTCGGTTCAACAACAATTTTTGTGCGTTTTATATCAGCAAATAAGTCGTCGCAGTCAATAAGTTTCGGGTTATTTTCAAGAGACAAATTTTGGCGTTCTGTTTTATGCAACAGCGGTTGTGTGGCAGTACACAGCAATACCGTTGCGTTACAGATTTTTGCCAAGAATGACACGACTTCGTTAAATACATGAATCGTTTTTATCGGCAAAGACTGAATTTCGTCAAATATAATAACCGAATCGGCCATATTGTGAAATTTGCGAAGATTACCGGCTTTTGCGGACATGGCGGTTTCTAGAAACTGCACCATCGTAGTGATTATTACCGGATTATCCCAACGAGAAGTCGCAAGCGCTCTGATATTTTGCTCTTCTTCATCGTCAGGCGGAACAATACCGGAATGATGTTCAAGTATGATATCGTTTTCTTCCGGCAAATCCAAGATTTTACGCAATTCTCTCGCCGTTTGGTCGGTAATGGAAAGAAACGGTATAACATATATAATTCGTTTTTTACTTCTTATCTCGCAATGATATAGCGCGAATCGAAAAGTAGAAAGCGTTTTACCTCCGCCTGTCGGCACTGACACTTGATATATTCCGGGGCTTTTTGCGGCGGCTTCTTTGCATAAGTCCGATACGATTTGCCTTTTTTTCGCGATGGTACTTTCGCCGCTTAATTTTTGAATATTTTTTTCAAATGTGACAATTAAACCGCCCCAATCCGTTTCAGCGGGTTTATACCGTCCGTATTTATCGTTTTCCAAATCAAACAAATACGCGTCAAGCCTATCGGCGTCCACCACACAAGAAAATATATGCTTTACAAGTAATCCAATGGCGAATTGAGCGGAATTTTTCTTTGTGTACGCTTCACGGATGCGTTTTAAAACGTCGTTGACTTCCGGTCTTGCGGCATTAATCAAATCATTCACACGACTTGAATAATCGGGAATTACATCGGCAATATTCAGCCTTGTTTCCTCATAATGATATTTTTCATTGCCTTTTTCTAAAAACTTCTGAAGAAACGCAACCTCTCCGTCCGGCGAAATCATATCGCTAAGCGAGCCGTGATGAGACGCAACCGCTAAAGCAACTATTTCCTTGATTAAAACATCCGCGCTACCGTTTGTGCCATCAATTAAATTATCCATAAAAAACGCGCCTTGTAACGCGTGAACAACACTTCCTCTTTTGCCTCCCTCCGCTAAATACTTTTGAAAAACCGATGTCGCTTTACCGAAGTCGTGAAGAAAACCCGCCAATCTTGAAATGTTCGGATATATGGAAAACAGAGCGGATAAATCAGCCACATTGATTAAGTGTTCTGATAGTGGTTGTTTATCCGTATTATTATTATTTATTCTTGCCCAATATGTTTGCATATTTCATATCTCCGTTATAAAGATAATATATTTCGTATACTAATGTCAAATTTTTATTTATTTTTTTGTCCTCATTTAAGCAACAAACCGCGTACAAATTGGTACAAACCATTCGTAATTATCCGAATAATTTACTCTACATTATACATGTCGCATACTACCCACTTGCTTTTTTATCGTTGAACAATATCCTTTAGCGTTTTTGTATATTACTTTGCATTATCTGAGTATTACGCTATGTAATGTGGTGTTTTGAGGTTCTAATGTCAATGCTTTTTTATGATTGTTTTGTTATAGTCAAACACCATGCGGTTTGCATGTTGTGAGGCCACAAACCCCATTTGCGGCCTCTTCCCTCGTTCTGCCCGCCGCCCCTACTCATCCTCAACCTCCTTCTCCTTGACGAACGCCTGCACCGTAAGCCGGTGTACCCCCAAAATCCGGGCGATGGTCGACTTGGGCACCCTCTTGTCCAACAGCGCCCTGATCTCCGCCTCCTTGCCCGTCCACTTCCTCACCTTCGACTTGCTCCCCGCCGGCCGCCCGAGCACCACGCCCTCCGCCCGCTTTCGGGCGAGAGCCTCCTTCGTCCGTTGCGAAATCAGGTTACGCTCTATCTCCGCCGACAAACCAAAGGCAAACGCCAAAACCTTGCAACTTATATCGTTACCCAATCGATAGTTGTCTTTTATCGTCCAAACGTGAATTTCTCGCCTCATACACTCGTTCAAAATCCCCATTATCATAAGCAAATTCCGCCCAAGCCGCGATAACTCCGAGCATATTATGGTGTCGCCCTTCTTCATCGCCTTAAGCACCCGCCCCAACTTCCTCTCATCTACAGACTTTGCCCCTGACATAGTCTCCTCAATCCACCGTCCGACAACCATCACATTTTTCTCGCAAAAACAATTGATTTCGTAACGCTGATTCTCAACGGTCTGCTTATCGGTGGAAACCCTAATGTAGCCGTAAACCATAAAATACCTCCCCTTAAAATTAATTGTAATACGTAAATTATCACTTTTTTTTGCGAAAAACGGCAAACAACGTTATATGGGCTTTATCCGAGGATTTTTTGGACAAAAAAAAACAGGGTATCCCAAAACAACGTAAGGCATATATTTCGCTGTAGGTAATGGAGATATTTTTTAAGAAAATAATTCACACCGGTAGAATAACCGTCACAAATTGAAGTAACTACGCAGATTTTATACTAATCTCGTAAGCACCGCACCGAAAGGCCGTACTCCTTGACGTCGAAATCGTCAACCACGACGTCCTCGTTGCCGTAATTCACATAACGATAGTAGGCATACCTATTCGCGCTCTCCGTGCCCGCCCACCAGTAGCTGTAGCCGCCGATATGACTGTACTCCCCGCCGATACGGTAGCGCCCGCCGCCAAGTATGGTCGGAAACCTGAACGTAGACGCCGCGTCGCCGTCTTCTTCGTCCGTAGCCTTCTTCGCCCTCGCCTTTTGAGCCGCTATCTCACGATCGCTCATGGTTTTAACAAAAATCCCGAATTCCTTGACGGTCGGCAACCGCCAACCCGCCGGACAGACCGTTTTCGCCGTTACCCAATCGTACAACCTGCCGTAAGCGTTGCAGTTAGAAGTGTCGTTGTCGTAACACCAAGAACTACCCGTCTCAATATTTATATTATCCAACATCCAAATCTTCGCGCCTATCTTAGTCGTGTTGTAAATCCGGTCGTTCCTCTTGTCGGTAAGCGTACCGGAAACGGAAGCCCCCGCAGTGCCGGCGCCGAAAACGCAAACCGCCCCGCCAACAACAGTTACCCCAAACAACAATGCCCGCCAAACCAACGAACCTAAACGCATAATACCCCCCTTATTTATAAAGAGCATAATACTGCCAACATTATTTGTTTTGATGGCCGCCCCCCTATTATAAATACCTCGCCCAAACCCTACCGGCTCGCCCGCGCCTCCGCGCTTTCGCTTCCTCCGTCTTTGATTATCCCGTTGATACGCTCCGCCGGCGGGTCGGCGGGCGGGTTGTTTTGGCCGAATAGGCGTACCGTTGCGCTCACGCCGTTTTGTGTCGATCCTGACGGCATGGAGAGCAGTACGTAGTAGGCGCCCTTGTCCAACTCTTTGAATATTTGGCTGCCGTAGGCGATCTCTTTTCCCTTCGTGTCAAGCAACGCGGCTTCTACGGCTTGGCCTTGCGTCGACAGTCCTATGCCTACGTTGTTCTTCTTGGACAACTCAAATTTTGCCAATCTGTTCTGCGTCGCCATAAGTTGCGCTAAAAGCGGTTTCTCTTCCGTCAACCGCAGTATCGGATAGAGACCGACTGTCAGCGGTATGCCGAAGAGCGATCCTGACGTCAGCGGTTTTATGCCGACTACGTGCTTGCCCGCCGGTAGGGGTATGTCCCAGCGGAGATTTTCCCAAAACTCTTGGTAGTAGTTGATTTTGTCGTCGGTGGCGACCATCGCCGCGGCGGGCGTCGCGGCGCTTATGCTCACGTGGGTCGGTTCTGAAAGTTCTACGACAAACAGGTTCGTGCCGTGCGCCATCGTTACGCGCGAAATTTCCTTTATGACGGGGACGCTGTCTTTTTTCCCGACCGGCTCGCCCCATCGGCACGCGTTTTGCGCGGAGAGGTTGTTGTCGTCCTTGCACAGCCTGATTTTTCCCGTGCCGGCGTTGTAGTTGATCAACAAAATCCCGCTTTCGCCGGTCAACTTGCCGCCGTCTTTCACGCTTTGCGTCAGCGCGCCAGATCTGTTGACCCAATCCACACTCTCTATAGAGCCCGACCAATACAGGCGTAGCGCTTGTTTCGTGCCGTTTTTCACTCGTAGCGCTTCCCTCGTGTCCGTCGGTTGGTATTTTACCGATTCCGTCCCGGCGGTCAGCACGCCGTTTTGGACGTCGCTTTTCTTGTTTGCCTGCGGCGACGCGTACGTTTCCAACTCTATCGCGCCGTCGTCGCCGCTTTCGCCGTCGGCTTTACCGAATAGGAAGAATCTTCCCCCGGTCGGCGTTACGGTATACTGCGCCCCGTCGTCGCCGCCGTAGTACATATCCCGTCTGCCGTCTGGCGACACGTACGCAACCCCGGCGCGCGGCGAGAGTTTTACGGTTACTGTGGGGGCGCCGCTTCCCGTTACGCGGTATTC
>LIUJ01000043.1 GCA_001462255.1 Fibrobacteria bacterium GUT77
TTTTTTTACGTCAATGTATAACCCAGACTCCGTAGGGGCGATCGTCCTCGATCGCCCGCGCCGTTTGTCGATTCAAGGACGGGCGACCGGGACGGGACAAGAGCGCCACACTGTGGCGCGTCCTCCCCTACGGGTCAACAAAATCGGTAACGTTTCCTATTATGCCGCGGTCTAATAGTATTAATGCTTTATTTAGGGAATTATATTTAAATCCGCAACATGACTCGCAATTAGTCTCGACCAACACGTAAAACACGACTTACACGACATCTCGAACGATAATTTGATGAAATTCGGAATAATTCGTGGGTATTATGACGAGGGAGTATTGATCGTGGACTCAAATATATAGTTCCCTTTATTTAATATTAACTCCAAAGGAGGTTTTTGATGTTACGAAAGCGTGTTTTCCCTATTGCTACGGTCGCCATGGCCTTGGCGCTTGGCGGGTGTTCGCCGGCGGCGGTTAAAGAGACTCATTTCCGTAGCGTTGAGTTGGCGCCTGTTTCGGAGGGCGGCGTCGTGTTGGTAGCCGATTTGCAGGTGATAGGCACTAAAAAGGTCTTAGGGTCGGCTAAGGGCGCGGCTAAGACCCCGGAGCAGGAGAACAACCTTCGCGTGCAAGCTTTGGAAGCGGCGCTCGCGTCGGATTCGTCGGGGCCTGACGTTTTGGTGGCGCCAAGCTACATTGAAGAGAAGGCCGTGGACAGCATGACGATTACCATCGTCGGCTACCCGGCGCGTTATAAGGATTTTCGGCGGAAAACGACACCCGCTCACGAACAACCGCCGTTTTTGACGAAACAGTTGCCTAACGGCGCAACGGTCATAAGTTATGACAGGAACGCTTATACCGTCAAGTTGGTAAACGACAACATGATAGCGGTACAGGCGATCAAAAGCAACGCGCCGGCAATCGAGTCGGGCGCGTCAACCACAAATCAAACGGGGGAGTAACGTAACATGAAAAAGACAATACTGCTGTTTGTCGCGGTTTACGGCCTCGTACTGACGGGATGCGCGGGAAGTAAGTTCACGTCGATAAAGACGCTTGGCGTAGGGCCGGAGGCGGTGGAACCGTTACCGCTTACGGCCGATTTGAACGTTTCGGATCAAAAGGTGCGGGGTGAGGCGTCCGGCCGCGTGGGTTCCGACTTAGGCAATGACGACCGTTTGGTCAAAGAGGCGACGGCGCGAGCGCTTGGCCAGTATCCGCCTCGAGTGGACGCGCCGGACGTCCTCGTGGCTATGAATGTGTATAAGGAACCGAGGGGAAAGGATTCGCTCAGAGTGGTCGTGAGCGGTTACCCAGCGTGGTACCACAACTTCCGCACCGTGAAGGAAGAGACGGGCGACTCGGCGTGGCTGATATTGACAAACACATCCGACATGGGAAGCAAGGGTAGCGGCGGAGACGGCACCGGGTTTTGGCAGTCAAAGCAGACGTGGCTGAAGGCGGCGCCGAGTAAAAACACGAAGGGGCGCTACTTAGCGGTAAATAGGCAGTTGGCCGGAGACGTCTCTACCAACGAGTGGATTGCCTTAGAGGGCGGGTGGCTGAAAAGCAACGGGCAATACCACGGATTTGAGGCCGGCTTCGGTATGGACGGCGATAACTATTCGGCAAGTTTGGGTTTCAACTTCGGCAGCAGTTACGATTTGCCGGCGGATATCAAATTCTTATACGGGGCATCCTTCGGCATTTGGGCCGACATTTCCATCGAAGACCAATTGTCTTCCAATACCGATAAAGTAAACTACAACATAGGGATAGCCGGCATTTCGCTCAAGATGCGTTGGAAATTTATAGAACTCGCCTACCGAGGCCTTTTGGGCGGCGACATGGCTCTCATCGGCGATTTGGACCCGGAATACGGCGCCAATTGGTTCAACCAATACCGTGTCGGCCTATATTTCGAACTATAACCGTTTAAATTATTGATTTTGGGGCACCCTCTTTGAGGTGTTGCCCCGCCGTAAAAAAATACCGCAATATTTGGGTAACGCTCCCCCATACATTATATTTATTAATTATGCAACTGATCTTCGAAAAATCTACCCCCGGACGCGTCGGAGTAACCCTCCCTAAGTGCGACGTGCCCGACGTTGCCGTTCCCGGCCGTTACAGGCGGACTGCCCCGCTCAACCTCTGCGAGCTCTCCGAGCCCGACGTGGTCCGCCACTTCACCGCCCTTTCGCGGATGAACTACGGCGTGGACACGAACTCCTACCCGCTCGGCTCGTGCACGATGAAGTACAACCCGAAAGTTTGCGAGCGGATCGCCGGATTGGGCGGTTTTTCGTCGATCCACCCGATGACGGCGCAACTTGCCGGCGGTTATCAACACACGCGGGGGGCGCTTGCCGTCATTCATCATTTAGAAGAGTTGCTTTGCGATGTGACGGGCATGGACGCGTTTACCCTACAACCGCTTGCCGGCGCTCACGGGGAGCTTACGGGGATGATGTTGATAGCGGCCTACCACCGCAAGAGGGGGGCGGTCGATAAAAATGTGGTATTGATACCCGACGAGGCGCACGGCACGAACCCGGCCAGCGCCGCCGCCGCGGGGTTTGCGGTGCGGACGGTGCCTACCGACCCTAATACCGGGATATTGGATGTGGAAAGATTGCGGGAGGAGGCGGGGGACGACACCGCGGCGCTCATGATGACGAACCCGAACACGCTTGGTCTGTTCAACCCTCGCGTGGCGGAGATAGCGGAGATTATTCACTCGCGCGGGGCGCTTTTGTACTGCGACGGGGCGAACCTGAACGCGGTTATGGGTAAGTTCCGCCCCGGCGACTGCGGTTTTGACGTTATGCACGTGAATTTGCACAAGACCTTCGCGACCCCGCACGGCGGCGGCGGGCCGGGGTCGGGGCCGGTGGGGGTCAAGGCGTTCTTGGAACCGTTTTTACCTACGCCGAGAATCGTTAGGATTAATGTTGATAATAATATATGTGATAAATTTTCTGGATCGCTTCGCTTCGCTCGCGATGACGGTCATTGGCTATCGCCGAGATACACAAGTTGCGAGGAGCGAAGCGACGAAGCAATCCAGAAACACAAGAATAATACCGATTTCGGTATCAATAATCGTAATTGTATCAATACTACTATAAATGGTGATACCGGTTTGAGCAACGTTTTCACCCTAAGCGGCGATTATCCCGACTCAATCGGCCCGGTCGCCCCGTTTTACGGCAACTTCTCCGTCTGCCTGAAGGCCTACGCGTACTTGTTGATGTTAGGCGGAAAGGGGTTGCTTGAGGTTAGCGAGCAAGCGGTTTTGAACGCGAATTACGTAATGCGTTCGTTGCTTAAATACTACGACGCCCCCTATCCCAAGACCTGTATGCATGAGTGCGTACTAAGCGCGACGCGTCAGGCTTCAACGGGCGTTAAGGCCGTAGACATCGCTAAAGGGCTTATTGACATGGGTTTCCACCCCCCAACGGTGTACTTTCCGCTGATTGTGAGGGAGGCGCTGATGATTGAGCCCACGGAGACGGAGGGTAAGGAGGCGCTGGACGCGTTCATCGGCGCCATGGCGGAAATCGCCGGATTGGCGGTGTCCGACCCCGCGTCCCTGCGCGCCGCTCCGGTCTCGACGCCGGTGGGGCGTATGGACGAAACCAAGGCGGCAAGGGTAATGGACGTGGCTTTTTTGTAGGCGGACGCAAAAAATAAAAAAAATATTGACTTTTGGAACGAAATATAGTAAATATATATACTGGGGGACGGGTCTGCCTTTTGGTTTGCCGGGGGCGGTTGTCCGTCTTTTCCGTTAAACGATAACCAAAAACTGGGAGGGTATCATGCGTTTACACAAAGTATCAAAATTGGCCATAGTCGTCGCGACGGTGGCCGTCGCGGTGGGGTTCGTTCAGGCGGCTGACCAAATGCAGCCTAAGAAGAGCGATACGAAGATTTACGCCAACGAGATTCGTGAGGCCTACGAGTCGCCCATTGCCACGGTGGGGACAAGCGACATCCTCACTATTCTTGAGACGAAGAAGAACCACTACAAAGTGCGTTCCGCGTCCGGCGACGAGGGGTATGTTCAAAAGAACGAGCTCACGAAGGTTAGCGCGAAGAGCGCGGCCTCCAAGTCGATGGCTTTCGAGGCCGCCGAGGTTATGGGCTACTTAGACAATCCGACGCCCGTATACATCGTCGACATCGACGACCCCAACGCCGACCCCATAACGTTGGACAGGTCGTTCAAAGACGCTTTGAAAGAGAACGTCGATAAAGAGACTATGGAGCGTTTGGCTCGGTAACGGCGTTGTTTTGTGGATTTGACATCTTATAAAAGGACAGCTGATGCGCTGTCCTTTTTTGTTTTGTAGCCCGTATATTATTAAATTTTAAGGAACGTTTAATTTCGACGCATTGGGATTGGCTTCGCCGAAGTAAACAAGTTGCTTCGTCGCTACGCATACATCTCAAAGTCGTAATCACCGAAAAACGTGATAAAACCGGCGGATACGGATAAGTACGGTATATGGAACGAGGATGGGTAAAAACGAGGAGACTGTCTCCAAAAATTGAGTAAGCTCGGTGATCCGTTGGAGAAGCTCAATCAA
>LIUJ01000044.1:0-8786 GCA_001462255.1 Fibrobacteria bacterium GUT77
TATTTATACATGTTATAAAGGATAAAAGAATAAAAGAATAAAAGAAAAGAAAGAGATAATATATAAAGGGGGTGTGGGGGAAAAATTGCGCGTTCCGCTCTCCCCGCCCTTTTCCGCCCGCTCCACATCGCGCCCACCACGCCCAAGCTGGCAACGCACAGCCCCTACCGGTAACGTGGGGACGCGCTACCGAAGACGCCAGGGACGCCTTGGGATGTTGTGGGACGGGTCAACGTACTATTGGAGCATGCGCCGTTACCATTGCGTTTGCCCGTAATGTCCCCGCGACGCTTTGCCACAAGCCCCAACCCCCCCGCTTTGTAGTGGTTTTTGTAGTGGTTTTTGCCCTACTCACCATGTTAAATCGTGTTAAATCAATGTGTTACGTAGGCGTGGCAAGTGCTTAAAAGGGAATTGCGCGACGCGTGGACGGTTAAAAGGGGTCTTGTTTTTTCGGCAATGGGGAGAGGGGGAAGCCCCAAAACGCGGCCTCCGAACGAAAGAATGATCCGTCCCGGCGTATATAAATGGGGGTGAAATTGGGGGGTAAAAAGTGGGGAGGTCAAAAAAGGGGGCTACGGTGAACGCTATGACGTTTTACTGTGTCGGGTGTTATTCCATCGACCAGATTCTATGGCGTTAATTCTTGGTGGGTTTTCGTGGGCTACTGTGAGTTTTGGAGGTATGGGTGGATGGCCGGAAGCGCGGGGAACCTTTTTCGCGGGGTCAAGGAAAAGGTTTGCGGATTTAGAGGCGGAAAAACTTTTTGATGTTTTTTTGGGGTTAGGGTCTTGACAGAAATTCGGTTTTGGGAGGATTTGTGTAATAAAAAGGTGGGGAAGGAGGCTCGGACGGAGGTTGCCACGGATTCGGAGGTCACAAATCAAATGACATTGAGTTACATCGAGTTACATCTAATTACACGCTTGAAAATAGTTGAAAATATTTTGTGGAGAAGAAGCGGTGGGAGTTGATATTACACTATGGGAGGTATGGATGGGAGCGCGGAACCACAAGGTGGCGGATACGATGCGGACGATGGCGGCGTCATTGGTTGCGGTGGGAGTGCCGTACAAGGAGGCGTTTCCGTTGGCGGGTTATTCGCCGAAGTCGGAGATTTACAAGGATCCGCGATTTAAGGATACGGTAGAGTTGGTGCGGTCGCAGTTGAGGGAGCGACCGGGGTATCGTATGGAGGATTCGGTTAGGTTCTACCGTAAGATGTCGGAGGATAAGAGTCAACCGGCGTCGGTGAGGTTGAAGGCACGGCAAGAGATGGTAACGCTGTTGGGACAGGACGCGCCGAAGAAGATGGAGATTAACGAGCGGCAAGAGACGGCGTCGCTGATAACGGTGTTGTCGAAGATGGATCCGGAGAAGTTGCTGGCGGCGGAGGCTGAAGTTCGGCGTGTGGAGGCGTTGGGGGCGGAGGAAGTGGGAGTGGCGGAGGAGGGCGAGGGCGTGGAGATAGTTGACGAGGTAAACAAAGAGGCTACGGAGTAGTGGCCGTAGCGTTTGGAGCGGTTCCCCGGTCTACCTTTCTCTTCCGGGGAGCCGACTTTTATAAAATTAGTGTTCAAAAGTACCGGAGGTGGTGGAGAAATTGATAATGATGAAGCGATTTGACTTAATTGAGCGTTCGGAAGGGGAATAAAATATAATGGTCGAGCAAATGGGCGAGATAGCGGCGATGGCCAAGGCGGCGGAGGTTATGCGTCAGCGGTTTCCGGCTATGCTTAGCGGGTTGAACGTGGCGCAGTATCGGGCGTTGGAGCGGATGTATACGCCGGACGGGAATGGGGAGTTGCCGGCGCTCAATATCTTTTCGTTTGCGAACGGCGTGGGGAAAACCCACATGCTTGTGTTGGATATGATAGGGTGGACGTTGGGGCCGGAGTTTCTGAACTGGCGTAAGTTTCCGCCGGCGGTCGTTAAGTTTTACGATTCGCTTGGCAAGTTGCGGGACAAAGGGCTGTTGTCTTTGCGGTTGGTGTGCAACGCGGATGATATGAAGCCGGACGGATCGATGTTGATGATCATTAAGACGATATTTCCGATGGCGCAGGTCAGCTCAAAGGATCAGAGTGGATGCCATAGGTTGATAGAGGTTCCTCACCCGCGCTTGCCTGACGTAAAAAATTCCATTATAGTAAAGACTTTCGACCAAGATGTTGTAAAGCATTCGGGGTCTAACTGTAATCGGATATGGATAAACGAACCGTTACCGGATAATCTTGTCGGGGAAACGGTGGGGCGCATACGGTCGAAGGCCGGGGAGTTACAAGGGTCGATAATGATGTGCGCTACGCTGTTGTCGGGAGCTACGTGGGTGCAGAAGTTAGAAGATGACCGGGTAATGCGCGTAAACCATGTTCGGGGACATATCTACGAGAATTGTGTTGGTGAGAGCGTGACTGACCGGATGGCGGCGGAGGTTAGGGAGAGCATAGGGGTAACGTTGGAACGGGCGGAGGACGGGCGCGGGTACGTTACGAACGGGGTATTGTCAGAGACGCAAATAAACGCTATGTTGTCGCTTTGGCAGTCTACAAGTCCGCATGAGTTGGAGGCACGAAAGAGCGGGGCACCGATTTCTGGGGGCGGCAGGATATGGCCGGGATTCAACAAGGCATATCACATTATCGGTGAGTACAAATTGAATTCTGAATGGCCGGTGATAATGGTTGCGGATCCGCACGGATCGAGGCCTACGATGATATTGTGGGCGCAGGTGTCGCCGCTTGGCCGGCTGTATGTTTTCAAAGAATGGCCGGACGCGGATCACTACGGGTTCTACGATACCATAACGTCGCGAATACATACGATACCGCAGGAGTGCGAGATTTGGGCGCGAATGGAAATGGGACTGGCACTGCGCGGGGCGAGCATCCATAGGATAGGTGACCCGAATAGGTTTAAGGATCATCAGTCTTATACCGGAGAAACGTTATACACGTTATACGCGAAACACGGGTTCGGGTTTGACTTGTCGGTGAACGACAATTTGGCCGTTGGGCACGCGACTGTGGCGGAGTATTTGTCGTTTGACGAGGGGCGGATGCTGTCTAACCCGTGTGACTTAATGGCAATGCCGAGGCTTTTGATTTCGGAAGAATGTCCGAACATTATACGCGCCGTCGAGAATTACGCGTTTAAGATCGGAAATAAAGTCGGCGATTCGGTTACCGAGCGCGTGAATCAAAAATATAAGGACGGCGCGGATTTGGTTAGGTATTTGTGTATGTGGCACGCGGGACGGACGTTTGCCGAAATGCGCGACGGGGACAAAGCGGAGTGCTCGGATTACGTTAAGTGGCAGAGAGGGCGGACGCCGAATATATATAGGGACGCGTTTCACGATATGTACGGGTATGGGAAAGGGACAAGAATGGTATGATGGGTTCGGGCAACGACATTTACCGCCTCCGCGAGGACGAGGTAGATATAAATGGCAAGGCGTGGGACGACGACGCCGTGCGGTTGCTTGCCGCGAAAAAGATATTGCAGTTTCGCAAGATGGTAAACTATTGGCGTCCGCTATTGAAACGCGGTCGGAAATACGAGAATTATTACAACGGGAAGATTTTGACGGATAAGCAACGAGCGCAGTATAAAAAGCTCGGATATGTAGTAATGGAATCGCCTATAATGAAAGCGCCGATTAGGGCGCTTGTCGGGCAGGCGTTGAAAAGCAGGAAAAGCGGGCAGATAACGACGGAACGTAATACGGCGGCGAGTGCGCCCGGTAGCGAAGCGGAGATTGAGACGCTGAACATAGTTATGAAGGACATTGAGAACAAAACGCTTGAAGAATACAGGATTAAGGAGGCGATACAGTCGGCGTTTGTGTCGTGTTACTGGAACGTGCTTATGTTCGAGCGCGTGTCGCCGGCGTTGAACGGGGACGGGGCACGTTACAAAATGACGCATTTGCCGTGGTCGAGTTGCGTATTCGGGCCGCAGACGATACAGGAGGCGGACGGTAGCGACATCAAAGAGTTGTTTTACTACGACTATCGGACAATCGCGGACTTGATTGCCAACTACCCCGACATGGAGAAGCAGATTGTAGAACATTTTAAGGTCGGGCAGTTCAACGATTCAAAGATGTTGTCGTCGATTAGCCAGTGGGAAACGGGACTGTCGTCGGAAGATCGCTATACCATGTACGACGCCATAGACAGCGCCGAGACGGAAAAAAACAGCGGGCTTGTTCAAGTTGTTATGCACCTCTTTCCTATTGTGCGCAAAGATGAAGTGTGGGTGAACATTTTTGACGAAACGGGCGAAACGTTTGAGATGCGCCCGCCGGAATGGAATGATGAACGGTGGAACAGGTGGGTACGAGACAACAGTCAGACTTACGCGGGGCCGGTGGAGCGTGAGACAGTGACGCTGTGGATGACGGTGTCTACGATGTCGGGGTTGGTGTTGTTTAACGGACCGCATTGGTTTCAAGAAAACGGGAAGTTGCCGTGTTCGTTTTGGTTGGGCGCGATTGACGGGAATGAGCCGACGGGCCCGGCGGCGGACATGGCGGACGAAGTTTTAGGTTATTGTGTTGGAGATATAGAGGCATTACACGAGAAACGTACCGGATCGGGGCGAACGTTTTACATAAAGGAAGGCGCGATAAGAGATGTAGAGAAGTTTTCCCGTGAAGTCAGTAATTCGGTGAGCGTCGCGTTTATTGATAGAAATTTTAATGGTCAGATTGGGGAAGCCATTCAAGAAAAGCAACGCACCCCGAATGATACATGGGATAACTTTGCGGAAAAACGCAAACAGTTGATGTACGAGAACACGCGCATTAATGAGACAATGTTGGGACGGGTGATGCCGCGTCAGTCGGCGGTCGCCAAGAATATGGAAATCGATCAAGCGCTCACGGTAAACGCGACGTTAGTAGATAATATCAATCGGTCATGGGAAGCGCACCAAAACTTGAAGTTGAAGTTAATCGCGTATCTATATACGGAGTGGGAGTTGATAGAGGCGCGTGACGACAAGACCGGGCAAATGATGCAAGTTGAGGTGAACGCGCCGACGGAGTTTGACGCGGAGGGCAACGCGGTATCCGTAGCGAATGACTTGACATCGCATAGATATAGGTGGAATATAAGCTCGGTCGACGATTCGCCATCGGCAAAGACGCGGCATAACGAGGAGGCTTTGACGGTAATCAACGCGGCGGCCGGGCCGTTCGCCGGCGCTGACCCGACGGGCGGATTGTTCGCGGAGTTCTTGATGTCGTCGGACAATCCGACGTTGCAGAGATTCGGCAAGGCGTTGGCGGAACGGTCGCAACAGGCGCAGTCGGCGCAGGGTACTATGGAGCAAAAGAAGCTGGAGTTGGAAGTATTCAAGGCGTACACAAAGGCGAAGGCAGATTTACGGAGGGCGCTGAAACACGGCTTTATGACTACTTTAACCGGTGAGGATTTGCAAAATAACGAGAAGCTGTATCAAATGTGGATTACGGCTTTAGATGTTTTTGAAAAGAAGGCGGATGAAGAATTGACGGAGGCTCAACAATTAGCCGCACAACAATTAGCCGCGCCTGAAACGGCGCAGACGGAGGCAGTACAATGAGCGTAGAAGAAACCGACACTGCGGTCGCGGACGGCGTAGACAGTGAACAAACTGATATGTTCGCGTCGTCTGATAACGGTAGCGGGGACACCGGCAACGCCGGAAATGATCTTGTAAAGGTTGCGGCCGAAACGTATGGACAGCCGCAAGATTTTATGAAAGCCATGATGGAAAACGACCCTGACATCAAAGCCGAGATAGAGGCTTTGACTAAGGGCGGCAATAAAGGTAGCGAAGCCACGGACGCCGGGAAAGTCTCCGGCGAAGATTCCGCTACCGCAGAGAACGAGGGCGATCCTCCGGCTGATGATAAAGATGCCGGCACGGAGGCGGAACCCGCCGAGTTCGCTGATGATGTGATACCGGGGTTGAAGGGAGAGGTGTTCGGGAAATTACCGGAAGAAGCGCAGGAGGCTGTGGCGAAGTTCTACCAAGAGACGGTGGAAAAGTCGAAGCAGGTTGCGCAAGCGGAGACGGCACTGAACGTTTTGACGCAAGACCCGTATATGAAGGCGCGGGTTGAGGCGGCAAAAGCGGGGTTGCCCATGCCAAGCTTCGGTGGTTTGACGGCGCAGGACACGGCACATATTGAGGCGTTGCTTGCCGAAAAAGTCGGGCTTAGCGAAGAAGAAGCCGCGTTGGCGGTTGAGGCTGTTCGCGAAGGCATCGAAGTGACGGCGCAACGAATGGCCGAAAACTTCGCTCCGAACATGTTCCGGCAACAGAACGCGATACGCGAGGCGGTTGAGGTCAACAAGCAGGGGGACGCGCTTATGCTCGGCCTTGCGCAGTTCGACAAGAATCTCGCCGTTAAGGAGACGGATATCGCGAAGTTTTACACTGTCGAGAATGGGAAAGCAGTTTATAACGAAAGGCACCCGGAAATAGAGAAGTATAAAAACGGAATAGGGCGATTTGTCGAGTGGGCGTTTAATCACGGAATAGACAACCGTGCGGCCGTCAAAATGGGCGCGAAGGCGTTTTACGCGGCGGCGGCGGCTGATCTCGGCAAAACGGTTGTTTTCAATTCGGCGGAGCGTGACAAGAAGATCGCGGCGGACGCCCGAAAGAGCGCGATAAACCTCTTTCGGAAACCGAGCGGCGGGACGCTTGCTACGCATGGGACGGCTCCGGCGCGGCGCGGTAGCGGGCCGCTTGTCAATGGGATGGACGCGATACGGTTGGCTAATGATAGTGATTATTACGACCGTATGGTTCAAAAGGATCCGCTAAACGGTGAGTGGTTGTCTAAGATTGACGAGGCGGCGATACGGGGCAGGGCGTTAATTAACAACAAAACGTAAAATTTAACCGGAGGTAATTATGGGTCAAAAAGATTGGAAAGGTCACGGCGCGACCGAGAACGCGTTTGTAGTTATGCCGGAGATAGTCCGCGCGATATACTACGAATCACAAAGGCAGGGGTTATTCTCGAAGTTGAATCTCGGTCGGTCGGTTAAGACCACCAAGATTATTCACAACGGGAATGCGATAACCATTGACGCCGGAAATGATTCACCGGTGTGGGAGAAACAGTTGAACGAGAACTCGGAGGCCCGTTTCACGTTGCGCGAAGAAAACCTCGGTATGGCTACTTACGGCGACGGGGACGTAGGCACCGGAGATTTCGCGCGATATCTGCACCTCGTTTGTTACGCTCGTTCGGTGTTTACGCCCGCTTGGCCGATAGTCGGGTTTGAATCGGCCGACAACATCAAGCGCGTAGTCAACGATCTTGTGGCGGTGGAGAAAGAGAGCATTGCGACGTGGATAAGCAAGGAGATGGACTTCGACGCGTTCAGGGCGCTGTTTATGGGTGCTTCACGCGGGTTGTTGGATACGGCTAACGGCGGTAAGGGCGTTTCGTTGTATGGGGCGACGACCGGCCAACATAGATCGATCTTTAACGCATACGCGCAAACGGCTAACGGGCTTGCGAAGATTACACCGGATATTGACGCCACTACGCACAACGGCAATATAGCCGCGTCTTTGAGCGGTAGCGGCGCATCGGCTCTACCGACGACGGTCGCCGACAATACTACGATGTTCAAGTATCGGACGCACAAGGACATTTCGGCGATTGTTGACGATTTGCAACTGCAATCGGTTCGCGTGGGCGGTCGGGAATACCGCGCCGTGGCAATTATCGACCCGCGCAACATCTATTCGTTGAGGGACGACAACGACATAGTTCAGATGTGGGCGAAGGCAATGCCGAGGGCGGAGGATAACCTCGCGTTGTACAGCAGGGACACGCTCATTCTCGACGATATACTGTACATTCCGGCGTATCAGATGAAGTATTTCCGCCCGACGGTTAGCGGCAGTACGATTACCTACGGCGTGGGAATGGACAAAGACCCGCGTACCAATCCCGCGAACACGAGCAACATCACGATGACGGCCGTTTTGGGACGCGGCGCGTTGATTCGCGGTCGGCGCAAAGGCGAAATCAAGTTTACCACGGACAGCGGCAGACACGGCAAGGGCGCGGAATACGCGGCGAACTACGACGACGGTTGGATGCGCCGCGAGTGGGGTTCGCAAGACGACCGTACCACAAAACGGATGTTGAACGATTCTTCGTTCATTGTCTTTAACAGGGACAATCCGAGAATCGGCACCTAACTTGTTGCACCTTCGCGGGTGCGTGGACTGAAATAAATCAACCGTAAACAAGGAGAATTATTATGGCTTTATTAACGGCGGCGGAACAGAAGCAGGTATCGGCGCAGTCGCACTCGCCGAGCCGGTCGTCTGCAGTGGGTAACGTCAAGAACGGTTACGCCAGCGTGACGTTTACAGATGTTGTCGTGAACATTCCCGGTAAGGTATCGGTGAACCACCGCGTATCAAAGTACGTTTTGACAATTTCGCCGACGGCGTCGGGGTTTACCCCGGCTTTTACGGGGAAGTACGGCGACGAGGTGGAGGTGTTTTACGTAGATGACGCGAACGGCGGTACCGTTACCGGTTACGCGAAGTTCGTTTGGGCGAATCCGAACGGCGCGCAGACGGGAACCGGCGGTTGGAAGGCCGTGACGATAGGCGCTTAATCATAATCGGCAAGGGGATTTGTTTCCCCTTGCTTTACATCGCGGAGGAATTTGCTATGGCAGATATAACTGTAGTTGCGTCTGATAGGCCGGATGATTTGGCGCTTGAACAGCTGAAAGCGGAGAACGCCGGGC
>LIUJ01000044.1:9048-15059 GCA_001462255.1 Fibrobacteria bacterium GUT77
GCTGAAAGCGGAGAACGCCGAGCTGAAAGCGTCCGTCGCGGAGTTGGAAAGGGAGCTTAAAGGACACGGCATAATGCTTCCGTCCGAAAAGCGGGAAAAATACTTTGACCTTGTAGTGGTTACGCCGAAGGGGGTTGTACCGACCAATGAATTGGTTCTCGGTGGAGAAAAGTGCTTGAAGCGCGTGGATGGGTACGGGTTTACGCATTTCTTGGTTCCGCCCGAAAGAGCTGTCGATCTATTGGCGTATGACGGTCCGGGCGAGCGGTTTTATCTGACGGACAAGCGCGCGCCGGTGAAAGTGCCGCGGCGCGTGGGAATGTCTCTTAACGTGACGGAGGTTATCCCGCACACCTACAACGGCAAAGCGTGGGTGCCGGTAAAGGACAGCGGGAAGTAATGGCGACGCTTAAAAGCTATATTGAGCGAATGCCCCATTCGCACACATTCCGGTACAATCCGACGTACTGGTTGGGATGGGCAAACTCGCTATTGGAGCGTATGAGCGGAATGGGTGTTCTGCCGCCGAAGTGGATGTCGGCGGTTCTCCCGGTCTTTGACGAGATGTGGGTGGACAAACCGGCGCTTTGTCGGGACGTGCTGTCGCTACACAACCCGAATCATCAGCGCACAGCATACCCGTTTGAGGAAATCAACGGGCGGTTGCGGTTGCTTATCCACCGCTTTAAGGAGCAGACGACGGAGGACGAAGCTGACGGTATAGGCAAGATTAACTTTACGGCGGAGCCGTCGACCATTGCGCTCGGAGAAAGCTCTATACTTTCGTGGGATGTGGAGATGGCATACGTTAAGGCGGGCGGTATAGGCAAGATTAACTTTACGGCGGAGCCGTCGACCATTGCGCACGGAGGAAGCTCTATACTTTCGTGGGATGTAGAGATGGCATACGTTAAGGCGGGCGGCCCGGTACTCTTGAAGTATATACAGGCCTACGAGCCGATAGATTCGATTGACAGCGAGCTTGCGATTGGCCCGTATGACAATCTTATAGAGGCGTGGTTGCGGTGGAAGGTGGAGGAACACATGTCGCCGATATCGCAGGAATGCGGATATTGGCGTAGCCGGGTTGACGTGGAACTGCATCAGCTTCGCGGCGAGGCGTTTAATCGCGTGAACCCGATTCGCGGGCGCGAACTTATTGGATTTATGTGAGGCGGATATGCCAAAGACCGTACTGTTAAAAGACGGCAATTACGCGCGCGGTATGAACGACATCGACGATCCGATGACGCTCGGCGACGGATATTGCGCGGAGCTTGTCAACGCCTACCCCGGCGTCCCGTTGGAAATGCGCAAGGGGATAAACTGGAGCCGACCCTTTGACGACAACATGGCGAGTTATACTTATAACAGTTACAATAAAGTGCTGTGTTCATGTTTTTGGAAAGACAAATTATTTGCGTTTGTCAGAGTTGGGAGCGTGATTTGCCTCGTTTGTTTTGATGAAGGAAAACTTCGACGCGTTGGATTTATGCATGTCAACTACGATGTGGTATTTGGGTTGGCGGATCCGAGGGAGACGGATAAATA
This sequence comes from Fibrobacteria bacterium GUT77, assembly GCA_001462255.1. GTDB lineage: Bacteria > Fibrobacterota > Chitinivibrionia > Chitinivibrionales > Chitinispirillaceae > GUT77. The sequence goes on from LIUJ01000044.1 coordinate 10,600, forward strand.
CAATAAATTGGCGTTAGAACCGGTTGGAAGCGTTCTTTACGCGCGTTTTCAACTTCCGATTATATGGCAGACAATTTACGGCACTTGGCTCAACGACGGCGCACTGAATGCTTGTAATATGTTGGCGGTGGAGTTCGGCGAGGACGGTGTACCTAAGGCACGGTTGATTCCGCCGGCAGGGTTGCAACTGACAAACACAGTTCAGCGCGGTAGCATACCGCACTTTTATGTTGACGCGGAAACGGAGTACGAAAAACTTTGGGTTCATACTTTGCAAGTGAATACCCCGTCCTCCGCCGCCGATGTAGGTTGGGCGCAACCGGATGGAAACGTTGAAGGCGTATATGGGATATCGGTAACATTAGTTCGCCGCACCACCGAAGTCGGTAATGTGACAAAAGTTTATGAGCCTGGATTGATAGAAACCCCGGAGGGGCGTTTGACGCCGGATAGACGCGTGGGAATTGCGTATAGGATTAAAGACAAATACGGATTACATAACATCGTGTTTCAATGGTCAAGTAGCCCGCAGAATCATTTTCAATTTACGCATTTGCGTTTTTATAGGACGCGGAATTTCGCGGCGATATGGAACTCCGCCGGTATGTCTATAGAAGAAAAACAAAACATTGTTTTGGGGGCAACGCGCTACTTCATGGTAGATGTCCCGTATACCGGTTATGACACGGATAAATCTTTTTCGGTTACAGGCATGGGTTATGTGTGGCGATATGACGCGGACATAGACGATAAATTCGATGACGAGATGGAGCGGATAGAGGTGTCTGACGGAGAGTTGACGGGTGAGGCGAATACTCTGCAGAGCGCTCCCTACAATATGCCGCCGTTTGATGGGGTGTATATGCGGTATCACAAGGGACGGATGTTTCTTTTGGGGAATAAGGGGCAACTTTATTTTTCCGAAGTTCCGGGCGGCGACGGCGGCGGTGACTTGGAAATGGCTAACCTATACCCGGAGAAATACGCGCTATGGTATAAACTGTATGACAGGTATGAACTTGGTACGCATGAGAATGCGGAGGCGACCGGGATAGCGGCGTTTGACGACGATTTGTATTTTTTTAAGTCTAATGGCATATGGTGCCTTGTAGGCGGAGCGCCGCCGTCGGTGCCGCGAATGATAAGCGATAATGTCGGGTGTACGGCCGGCAATACGATTGTAACGGTGAAAGTCGACAATAAACGCGCGTTGTTTTTCTTGGGCAACGACGCGCCGTACTTGATAAGCGCGGGCGGATACGTAACGGAATTTACGGCGTTTAAATGTAAGGCATTATATAGGGCGTCTGATGTGTTCGCGACAGCCGCGTGGTGGGATAACAAAATATGGGTGTTTTGCGCCGGTGTAGGTTACGGGTATTCGGCGGACGCGGAACACCCCGGAGCGTTTACGATTGTATCGGGAGAAACCGTAATGAATTACATCGCGGCTTTATGCGTTTTGCCGAATCTTGAACCGCTCTTTTTGGGTACCGAGAGCACCAAGGATTCTCTCGGTGTTTTGAGCGGAATGGGCATTGTTGTAGGCAAATTCCATGACGGCTATGACGATCTGTTGTATGATGATTATAACACTAAACGTATTCCGGTAGAATTTAAATTGCGTTCACGACGTCAATCACCGGGCCCGCTTGACCGCAACATGGGAGAGCTACTGAATGCGACGATGTATTGCACGTTTGACAAAGGGATTGACCCGTTTACCGTAGAGATGAAAAGCAATCGCTTTAAGGCTATTCGGAGTTACAACAACGCGGAGCGCAAGGAGTACATCAACAACCAAGCGCCCGAGGGAAAGCCGTATATGCGGACGAACATCACGCTGATTCCCGAAGCGGACTTTATGGGTGAACGCTTTGAATACGAAATCAAAAAGCGGACGGAGGCGGGTTTTGACTTGTACGGGGCGGAGATGGAGATAATTCCGCGTCCGTACTTCGACGGCGACGACCTTGTGGGCGGCGCGGCGAACAAAGAGATATGGGTGGACTACGATGAATCTAATTGAACGCGTAGACGATATGGAGAGACGGCTGAAAGTCTGCGAGGACGACTTGCGCAAAGTAAAAGAAACGATAAACAAGGTACAAGGGCAACCGATAATTAAGGCGGTATACGGGGCGCAGTTTGATTTGAACGACGGCTTGAACGCGCAAGAGATAAACGGGCGGTTGGAGAAGATAGAAAAAACGTTACAAACACTATAACAGGAGGTATTGTATGGCAATACAACAGATGACGATTACAAACAACAAGACCCATGACGTGTCTCTGTTATCAGAAAAGGAGGGGTCGTTGCCGGCTTATCCGACGGAAACGACGACATATACGCTTACGGTAACGACGTCGGACGGGCAGACCAAAACGGCAACGGCAACGGTAACGGTAGAGGCGGAGCTCCGCATTGATTCGTTCATCGCAAATCCGTCGACCATTGTTCCGGGACAACCTGTAACGCTATCGTGGGTTGTGAATGGGGGCAATTAATTATGTCCGTAAAACTGACGCTTAGGGAAACCGGTCGTATAGGAAATGAAATACAATCCTCTTTCACGCGGGGGGAGGTGTCGGGACTGCCGTGGGGGGAATTGAGCTTGCTCCCACTTGACGTTTCGAGGACTGGAGATCAGTTCACCGACGAACGCGACGGTCAAACGTACAGGACGGTGAAGATGCCGGACGGTAAGGAGTGGATGGCGCAGAATTTCAGTTATGAACCGTCGGGCGGGGGTTGGTATAATTATAACTACGACCCGGCTATGGGCGTACAATACGGCAAGTTGTACGATTGGGCTACGGCCCAAACTATCGCGCCTCCGGGGTGGCACCTTCCTACCCGCGAGGAGTGGGATGATTTAGCCATGGCTTGTGGCGGTGGAAGTCTGTGCGGAGGGAAGTTGAAATCGAAGGATATTGATTATACCGTAACATACACATTAACGGCAGAATCTACGGGCGGACAAAAGGCAGAAAAAAATGTGATGGTATCAGTAAAGGGTACCTATTGGCCAAAATACCGTGGTACGGACAATTACGGCTTTGCGGCTCTGCCGGGCGGCATCCACTACTCCAGTGGCGAGTTCGGCCTCATCAACAGCCTCGGCTACTGGTGGGCGGCCTCGGAGAACGGGATCGGTGCCGGGTATAACTATCGCTTGAGCGACGGAAATAATGTCTTGGATAAGCGCACAAACACTAAGCTCGATGCATATTCGGTGCGCCTTGTTAAAAATTAATCATTAAAGGAGATAAACAAAAATGTCAGATGCCGCGTATACCGCCGTAGGGAGCATGATAAAGGATATCAACAATGAGTTGCAAATCGTCGCGCTCATTGTGGTAGGCGTTTTCGCCGTGATATTTCTTTGGCTCCTGAAGGTGGCCGGTGACGGTAAGAAACTTGTTGCCAAAAGCGTCGAGTTGGAGGCGGAGCGCACGGCGTTGCGTAAAGCGGAACGCGACAAACAAATGTCTGACATGGAAAACCGTTTCGCGAGCGCATTAAGCGCACAGGAGAAGGTAACTGATGCCGCGATGAATACCGCCAACGGCGTGGGAAAATCTTTGGATAGGCACATTGACGAGCACAAAGTAAACGACGAGAAAACGCAGAAAAATATTGTATCCATTGATGAGCGGCTACGAAGAATAGAGGCTAACTTGATAGAGAGGAAAGAATTTATCGCGATGTGCGAAAAGGTGAACGATATCAATACCGGAATGGTTAAGATGATGACGATTTTAGAGGAGAGGACGAAAAAAAAATGAAAATGTCGGATAAGATATTGTTGGCGATAATAACGGCGGTCATGTTTGTTGTGGCGTGTATGTACGTGAAGGTACTCAACGAACTGTACCGTAAGGACGCGGAGATATCGCGATTGACGCTCGCGCTTAACGAGTGCGGGATACGGGAGAAGGGGGCGATTGCTATGGTTGAGAGGCAAAACGCGGCGATTGACGCGGTGAGAGTTGATACCGTTTATATTGACCGATTGATTAAGGTAGCGGAGGCTAAGTACGCGGAGATACGCGAGGTGGTTGTCCGTAGCATAGAAAAGGATTCGAGTTATGAAAACAAGGTCAATAGTATTGATGTTGTGCTTCGCCGCTTCCACGGGGTTGAATTGCGCCCAGCGGACAGTGACTAAGGTCGAGTATCGCGACGTGTATGTGCCCGTGCGGTGCAACGTTACCGTGCCGGCACGTCCGGGGTACAATGACGATCCGGTGATGGGCGTTGTCGATTTGTGCGAGTACGCGGAGAAGTTGGAGATGTTGTTACATGCCTGTACGAAGGGGGAATGATATGCTAACATGGGATATATGGTACGACGCATGGGAATGCCCCAAAGTGGTAGAGGTTTGCGGCGCGCCGGATGGGTTAGATAGGGCGCTATTACACGCGCCCGAAGGCGGCGGAAAATAAAAAAAACGGT
>LIUJ01000045.1:0-357 GCA_001462255.1 Fibrobacteria bacterium GUT77
CGGCGAATGTCTGCTGATTTTCGGTGGATAATTCCTTAATCTTGGCTGACATACTTTCAATCGCCAATTCTGTCCTTGCGTGAGTGTCCTTCATCGAATCCTTCATATCTTGAAGCGCTCGCGCCGTCTCCAATTGGGCGTCTTTCACCTCTTTCGAATATCCGGCAAGGATGGCGGTCAATTCCTCCGCCGTAATCCTCTTTTGCTTCGGAAATGGGTTCTTCGCCGCCGACTTCGCCGACGCCTTAATCGTCTTTTTTCCGGTCTTAACAGCCATTTTTGTTGCTCCTTGCTCTTTTAATCCGGTTATTTAACCGTCCAACCATTAATATATATCATTGCGCCGAGTTTTGGCAA